>JAYVXQ010000076.1:0-8169 GCA_043785025.1 Acetobacteraceae bacterium | reverse complement strand
CCGGCGCGATCCTGCTGGACAAAGGCGGCGATTCCCAAATGCCGCCGTCGTCGATGACCAAGCTCATGACCATGTATTTGGTCTATGAGCGCCTGAAGAAAGGCCATCTGAAACTCACCGACGTCATGACCGTCTCCGCCCGAGCCGCCGCTTTGGGTGGATCGCGCATGTTCCTGGACGTCGGCAAAACCATCGGCGTCGAGGACCTGATCCGCGGCGTCATCGTCCAGTCCGGCAACGACGCCGCGACCGTCCTGGCGGAAAGCATCGGCGGCACCGAGGAAAAATTCGTCGAGCTGATGAACGCCAAAGCCCGCGAACTCGGCCTGAAAGGCTCGTCGTTCCGCAATCCCACCGGCTGGCCCGACGCCGGGCAATACATGACCGCGCATGACATCGCCCGCCTCGCGCGTCGTATCATCGTTGATTTTCCGGAATATTATAAATACGATTCCGAAAAAACATTTAAATACAACAACATCGACCAGCCGAACCGCCATCCCATGGTGCAGGCGGGCACCGCCGACGGACTGAAAACCGGTCACACCGACGCCGGCGGTTACGGCCTCGTCGCCAGTTCGCGCCGCGACGGACGGCGCGTCCTGATGGTCGTCAACGGCATGTCCACCATGCACGAACGCGCCTCCGAATCCGAACGCCTCATGAACTGGGCTTTTTCTTCTTTCGAAAACGTAAGGTTGTTTTCGGCCGGTGAGGTCGTCGATAACGCCCCCGTGTGGTTGGGACGCGAGAAAACCGTGCCCTTGGTGGGCGGGTCCGATCTGGTCGTCACACTCCCGAAAGCATGGCGCGAGACCGCGTCGATCAAAGTCAGCTACGAAGCGCCCTTGAAAGCCCCCATCATCAAAGGCCAGCCCGCCGGATCCCTGGTTCTGCGCGGCCGCGGCGTGCCCGCGATGAACGTGCCGTTGCTCGCGGGCAACGATGTCGCGCGGCTCAATCTGCCAATGCGGGGGCTGGCGGTCGTATCGCACTACGTCTCCGGCGGATGAGCCGTCTCATCACCCTGGAAGGCGGGGAGGGGGCGGGGAAATCAACCCAGGCGCGGCTGCTGGCCGAGGCGTTATGCGCTCGCGGTCTGCCAGTTCTACGCACCCGCGAACCCGGCGGCGCACCCGGTGCCGAATTCCTGCGCGAGGTTCTGTTGTCCGGCCAAATCGAGTGGGATCCGCGCGCCGAAACGATGCTGCACGTCGCCGCCCGCATGGAACACGCCGCCAAAACGATCAAACCCGCGATCGAAGCCGGAACCTGGGTTGTCTGCGATCGCTTCCATGATTCCACCATGGCCTATCAGGGTTACGGACAAGGCGTCGATCGCGCCATGATCGCGAACCTCGCTGACATGATCGGCATCGTCCCCGATCTGACCCTGGTGCTGAACGTCCCACGCGACATCGCGCTCACCCGCCTGCGTGCCCGAGGCACCGCCGATGATCGTTACGAACGCCTGAACGAAGCGTTCCATCATCGCGTGAACGATGGCTTCCGCGAAATCGCCCGTCTGCCGCGCGCCCTCCTGATCGACGCCTCAGGAACAGCGGATGCCGTGCATCAATCCGTCATGGCCGCCGTGGATGCGGCGTTCCCCGCGCGCGGCCCATAGGTTTTGAACCGCTCACGCGCCTGCGCGATCTGATCCGGCGTCAGCAAAACCGGCTTCCCGCCGGCGCGCGCCAGCAAATATTGCCGGCATAACGCTTCCAATAACCGCGCCTGACCCAACGCGTGTTTCGGATCGCGGCCGTAAAGGATCATGCCGTGATTGGCCAGCAGACAAGCCGACCGATCCGCCAACGCCGTAACCGCGAGGTCCGCGAGTTCCTTCGTTCCAAACGTGACATAAGCCGCGCAGCGCACATCGGCCCCGCCAAAAGCCAGCACATTGTAATGAAACGGCGGCAGCGCCAGATGCAACGACGCCAGCGCCGTGCAGGCATCCGAATGCGCATGCACCACGCATTGCGCATCCGGAAAATTCCGATAGATCGCGGCATGCATCTCCCACTCGCTCGACGGCGTCGCCTTATTGAGCGCCATACCGTCCAGCGTGAGTCGCGAAAAATCCTTGGCGCCAACCCCGTCGGGATCGCCACCCGACGGAGAGATCGTCATCCCATGCGCGGCGCGGATGCTGACATTGCCGGAATTGCCAACAATCAGACCCTCCGCGCCAAGCCTGGTATAAAGCGCGTGGATCTTCACATCAGGATGACGCCCTTGCCGTCCGCCTGATGGTCAAACAATTTATAAGCTTGTTCGGCCTGATCCAATTGCCAGCGATGCGTGAACAATTTATCCACGTCGACCTTGCGTTCGATGCAAAACCGCGCGCATTCCGCCTGGATGATGTTGGAGAACGTCCACGACGCCACCAGCGTCAATTGCCGCCGCAGCAGATGCGGACTGACATCGATCTTCACGTCCCCGCCCTCGCCGACGAAGCACATCGTGCCCCACACCTTGGTGGAGCGGATCGCGTTCAACCGCGCTTCCGAATTGCTGGACGTATCCAACGTCAGATCGGCATGCCGTCCCCCCGTCAGATCCTTGATCGCCGCGACCGGATCGTTGGAGCCGGGATCGACAACCTCATCCGCGCCGAAGTCCTTCGCCCGTTGCAGACGTTGCGGATTGATATCGAGCGCGATGACCCGCGCCCCCATCGCCTTGGCGAATTGCGTCGCCGCGAGGCCAACCGGCCCCTGACCGAAAATCGCGATCGTATCGCGCCCGGAAATATTCATCCGCCGCAGCGCGCCATACGCGGTCCCGGACCCACAGGAAATCGCCGCACCCGCGGAAAACGTGAGTGCGTCCGGCAGCGGCACCAGCGTGTTCGCCGGCACCAACAGATATTTCGCGTGCCCGCCATGCGAGTTGGAGCCGTAAACCTTCACCGGCACCTGCTGACACAACTGCTGCCAACCGGAGCGGCAATGATCGCACTGCGTGCAGCCCTGGTAATGATGCACCATGACGCGCTGGCCCACCTTCGCTTCGGACGGCGGCACGCCAGGTCCGACGGCCGCGACGATCCCGCACGGTTCGTGACCCGCGATGGTCGGATCAGGATTGGCGGGCAGGCCGGTGGAATTGGCGCCCGCGCTGGCTTTCGGACGACGGTATTGATGCAGATCGGACCCGCACATGCCCGACGCTTTCATTTCAATAACGACCTCACCCGCGCCCGGGGTGGGGTCCGGAAAATTCATGATTTCCAGTTCCCGCTCGCCATGGAATACGACGCCTTGCATGGTTCCCTCCGTTGATTAACGTGAACATAAGTCTGCCACGCTTCACGGCGGTTGACTAACCCCGGTCCAGGGATCAGGGATATCAAGGGGAGAACGAGATGGAATTCAGGCCGTTACACCCGGTGATCGGCGCGGAATGCCGCGGCATCGATATCGGTGAGACCCTGAGCGCTGAAGCCGCCGCCGCGATCGATGCGGGCATGGATCGTTACGCGGTCCTGGTATTCCGCCGCGCCGCACCACTGACGACGGATCAGCAGATCGCCTTCACCCGGAACTTTGGAGAGCTTGAGGCGCCCTACACTCAGATCCAGGCGGCCGAAGGCGTGCGCTGGACCAATCCGGCCTTGTCCGACATTTCCAATATTTCCCCCACGGGCGGATTGCTCGCCCGCGACGATCGCAAGCGTCTGTCCGGTCTGGGCAATCAACTGTGGCACAGCGACAGCAGCTATAAAGCGATCCCCGCGCGCTATTCGCTGCTGTCAGCGCATGTCCTGCCGCCCGAAGGCGGCGACACGCAATTCGCCGATATGCGCGCCGCGCACGATATGCTGGATGACGGAACGCGGACCGGGATCGCGGATCTGATCTGCGAGCACAGCCGGATTTTCTCCAAAGGCGCGTTGGGTCTCGCCTTTACCGAGCAAGAGGTGCAGGCCTTCGCCCCGGTCCGGCAGCGTCTGGTGCGAACCCATCGAAAGACCTTGCGGAAATCACTCTATTTATCGTCGCACGCGGGACGAATTCTTGGTTGGCCCATCCCGGAAGCCCAAATCCAGCTGCGCGAACTGACGGAACACGCCACACAGCGGGAATTTGTCTACAGCCATCGCTGGCGCGTTGGCGACCTGGTGATGTGGGACAACCGCACGACGATGCACCGCGCCCGCCGTTACGATGAACGTGTCTATCCGCGCGATCTGCGCCGGACGACCGTATCCGATGGCGTGCCAACGATCACACAGGGGGACTGATACCAACGGCCTGAAATGATGACTCTTCCGTCATTTTGGGCCTTTGGTATGGCGCGCCGGGTTGGCGGACGGCGGCGCGCGAAAGCAACAAGGATACACCGGCGGCCGTTGGCCCATCGCAGATGGGTCAACAATAAGGGTCGTTGGTATGAGACAATGCCAGGAACGTTTGGCCGCTACGAGGAACTTCCCGTCGACAAAATGCCGGACGAACAGCGCGCGGGATATACTTACGTTTCGCAAAGCCGCGGCGGTCTGCCCAACGCCTATAAAGTCTGGGTGCATAACCCGAAACTTCCGCGCGCGGCCTCCCCCTCGGTCAGCATTTCACCCCGGGAACCTCGTCATTGACGGACCGAAGCGCGAAATCGCGGTCATCGTGATCACCCATAAATGGCGTTTGGCCGATCCCGCCGCCGCGCATGAACGCCGTGGCAAGGAAGTCGGCCTGGCCGATGACGCGGTCGAGGCGTTGATCGCGGGCCGCCCCGCGACGTTCATCGATGAACGGGAACAATGGGTTTATGAGGTCGCGACAACCCTGGCCGATGCGCCCCTCGTGTCAAACACGTTACATGAACGCGCCGTGCGGATCCTCGGTCACGAACGCATCACCGACATGATCGTGCTCATGGGCTATTACACCGCCGTGTCCCTGACAAGGAATTTTCATCAGGTGCCGGCGGGCTCACCCGGGATGGCGTGTTGAATCTGACGCGTCAGCTCCGCCAGGATCTCCCGATCGTTCTCGTTGGCGACCGGGATGGAAAACTCGATATCGGTGACGACCGACCCAAAGCGTTCGATCAGCCGTGCGCCGATCCGGTCATAAGTGTCGATCACCGCGTATTGCGCCAGAACGTCGTCGGAAATCTGGCGCGATAATTCCTCCCATTGTTTCGCCCGCGAGAGTAATTTGCAGCGGTTCGCCAGCTCGCCATGACCCAAATGATCAAACGCCGCGAAATATCCGGGCGTCGAGGCATAGAACGCGATGCGGGCGCGCGCGTCGCGGATTTTGGGTTGCAAATCCGCCTCATTCGCCGCCGTCGCGACCAGGGGCTTCATCGCGACCCGGAACGGATCCAAAGACCGGCCGGTGCGCGCGGCCCCTGAAGCGGCCGCCGGCAGCATGACGGATTTTATGTACGACGGCGTGCAAACCGGATGCGGCCGCATGCCGTCCGCGACCTCCCCCGCCACCCGGCACATGATTTTGTTCACCGCCGCGAGGTGAATGGGAATGTTGGGATGCGCGATCGGTCCGGGATCGAACAGAGGCACCATCAGATTGATCTTATAGTGCTCGCCTAGAAAATCCGCTGCCGTCCCGTTCTGCCAGCAGGACCAGAACATGCGGACGGCGTTGACGTATTCCCGCATCCAGGGGCCAGGCGGTGACCATGCCATGCCGAAGCGGCGCTCGATATGCGCGCGCATCTGGGGACCGAGGCCCAAAGTGAACCGCCCCTTCGACAGGTTCTGCAAAGTCCAGGCGCTCATGGCCATCACCGCCGGACTGCGCGGAAACGCGATCGCGACGCCGGTGGTTAAATGCAGCCGCTCGGTCGCCTGTGCCGCGAGCGCCAGCACGATGAACGGATCGTCCTTGGTCTCCTCGCAAACCATCCCGTCATAGCCAGGCAATTCCAGCAGACGCGCATTGGCGGCGACTGATCCGATGTCGAACGGAGAACCGGGCGCGCGCAGGCCCGGATCGACCTTGCCAAGCGGCAGCAGCGTTTCAAGGCGCTTGGTTGGGGTCCGCGATGACGCTCACATGCGCGGCGACGATGTGCCAGCCATCGGGAAAGCGAACCCAGGATTGTTGCTGACGGCCAATCTTTCCGGGTAAGGAGTCGCGGTGAAACAGCGTGGACGCGGTGGCGAAATCGCGCCCGAATGTCGTGATCACCGTGCGGAAAATAACCCGCGCCAGGCCCGCCGCCGGCCGCGATCCGCGAAACGCGCCGATTTCGTCCCAGCCATGCAGGATCTCATTGATCCCGTAACGAAGCGTGTGCGGGCTGTTCCAGAACAAGTCCTGCAGCGTCGCGACATCATTCGCCATCAGCGCGATTTCATAACGGGCGAAAGCCGCTTCAACCTCGGCTTTGACCGCGGGCACATTAATATCCATCAGCGTATCCCCTGCGTCCATCCTCCATTGTTCGCATCGCCCGGGCCACGCGGCAACCTTCTATCGACGGCGCGCGGGTTTCGTGTTGCGATACCGCCCGTCATCAGCGGGAGCAACGCATGACCAACGCGACGGAAAGCCTGGAACTCACGCGTGTCGGGCTGGGCACGCCGACGGGCTGCCCATTCCCGGCGCGAAACCGCTGATCGATTATCAACCCCGAACGACCGATTGGTATGGCCGCTGGCGGCCCGTGCAAACCGAGGCGAACGATGACCTGATAGATCGCGACGCGCAACGAAATGACGGGATCTATACCGGCATCATGCAAATCCACATGCGGGATCAGGCGATCACCGAAAGCATGGGCTTCATCGTCGATCATGCGTTCGAACATCTGGCACCCAGTGACCAGATGATCACGCGAACCAGGCGGCGATTGCTGCTGGCGGCGCGGGCCTTGCGCGATCTGGGCTTGCCGCCGCCAGGTGCCAACGATCCCGCCCTTTACGCGAAAATTCGCAGCGGCGAACGTCTGTCGCGGGAACAAGACTGGCGGACGGCGTATGAAGACGGCATGCGCGGCGCGACGCGGCCGGTGACATTCAAACAGGCGGCGGAGTAAACCCATGAAAATCGGCGTGTTCGACCATATGGATCGCGGCGACGTCCCACTGCATCAGTTTTACGCGCAGCGGATGTCACTGGTGGAGGCGTATGATCGCGCCGGTTTCTACGGATACCACGTCGCCGAGCACCACGCGACGCCTTTGGGCGTGGCACCCGCGCCGGGCATCTGGCTCGCCGCGATCGCGCAACGCACCACGCAATTGCGCTTCGGCGCGCTGGTGTATTTGTTGCCGTTATATCATCCGATCAAGCTGCTGGAAGAAATCTGCATGCTCGATCACATGAGCGGCGGCCGCCTGATGTTGGGCGTCGGCCGCGGTATCTCGCCGATCGAATTGCGATATTACGGCCTCAACCCCGAGGAAACCCCGGCGATGTACGCCGAAGCGCTGGAGGTTCTGCTGCGCGGCATGACCCAGGAAACGCTGACCCATACAGGAAAATATTATAATTACCAGGACGTTCCGATGGAGATCGCGCCGTATCAGACGCCGCATCCGCCGTTATGGTACGGTCTGGGGCGGCCGGATCATATTCCCTGGTGCGTTCAGCATAAAGTCAACATCGTCGCCAATCTCGGTGGCGCGATGATGCGCGGGATCACCGACCGCTACCGTCAGGAATGGCAAGAGGCCGGACATGGTCTGGACACGATGCCCCTGATGGGTGTCGGCCGTCACGTCGTCGTCGCCGAAACGAACAAGGAGGCGTTGGAAATCGCCCGCACCGGATACGGTAAATGGCGCGAGAGTTTTCTCAAACTCTGGATCAAGCACAACCAAATGCCGATCATGCACGCGGTGTTTCCCGAAACCTTCGAGGAAGCCGAGGCGCAGGGCCGCGCCGTCGCGGGCACGCCGGAAAAAGTCCGGAATTTCCTACAGACCTCGATCGATGAGGGCGGGTTGAATTATGTGCTGTGCCGTTTCGCGTTCGGCGACATGGCGCGCGACGCCAGCCTGCACTCCGTCGATTTATTCGCGCGTCACGTGATGGCGGATTTACAGCCGGCGAAGGGCACGTGATGGCCGCGTATAAGTGATTCGCGCTGCGCTACGCGACGCGGGCCGCGCACACGGGAACGTTGCCCAATCGATTTCCCGGAGTAACAGCCGATACGCACGCATTTCCATGAAAACATGGA
>JAYVXQ010000075.1:0-8209 GCA_043785025.1 Acetobacteraceae bacterium | reverse complement strand
GTTCCATTTCTGCTCCGCGCGGTGCCGCGAAAAATTCACCGCCGGCCCGGACCGTTACCTCAAGCCGACGGCGGAACTCGCGTCGCCCTTGGCGCCAGGCACCGTCTATACCTGCCCGATGCACCCGGAGATCAGGCGGGACGCGCCTGGAAGCTGCCCGATCTGCGGCATGGCGCTCGAACCGCTTGTGGTGACCGCCGAGCTATCGCCGAACCATGAACTGCTCGATATGACGCGCCGCTTCTGGATTGGGCTCGTTCTCGCTTTGCCGGTTGTCGTCCTGGAAATGGGCGGCCATGTACCGTGGCTCGGTCTTCACCACATCGTATCGGATCGCCTGTCGACCTGGATTCAGTTCGCATTCTCGACGCCCGTCGTGCTGTGGGCCGGTTTTCCGTTCTTCCAGCGGGCCTGGACATCGGTCGTAAATCGCAGCCTGAACATGTTCAGCCTGATCGCGCTCGGGACCGGTGCCGCTTATTCTTACAGCCTGTTCGCGACTTTCGCCCCGGACCGCTTCCCGGCTGGCTTTAAAGGCATGAACAACACGGTCGCGGTTTATTTCGAAGCCGCCGCCGTCATCACCGTTCTGGTGCTGCTTGGCCAGGTTCTGGAATTGCGCGCGCGTGAGCAAACCGGCGGTGCCATCCGCGCTTTGCTCAACCTCGCGCCGAAAACGGCCCGCCGGCTCCAGGACGGCGCCGAGGATCAGGAAATTCCCCTGGGCGACGTGCGGGTCGGAGACAAGCTTCGGGTGCGTCCCGGCGATGGCGTGCCGGTCGATGGCGCGGTGCTGGAGGGCAAAAGCGCGGTCGACGAATCCATGGTCACCGGCGAGTCGATGCCGGCGGCGAAACAGGCTGGCGACAAATTGATCGGTGGCACGGTGAACGGGACCGGCGCCCTGGTCATGCGCGCGGACAAGGTGGGCGCCGCCACCATGCTGTCCCGTATCGTCGCCATGGTGGCGGAGGCGCAGCGCAGCCGCGCGCCGATCCAGCGCATGGCGGATACTGTGTCAGGCTATTTCGTGCCGGTGGTTTTGGCCATCGCACTGGTGTCCTTCGCCGTCTGGGCTTTCTGGGGTCCCGCCCCGGCGCTGTCGTACGGGCTGATCGCGGCGGTCTCGGTCCTCATCATCGCCTGCCCCTGCGCGCTGGGCCTGGCGACGCCCATGAGCATCGGCGTCGGCGTCGGTAAAGGTGCCGGCGCCGGCGTGCTGATCAAATCCGCCGAAGCGCTGGAGCGCATGGAAAAGGTGGACACTCTGGTTGTGGACAAGACCGGCACACTGACCGAAGGCAAACCCCGGGTCATCGCGATCGTGCCCGCCGCGGGAATGACGGAGGCTGACATCCTGCCCTTGGCCGCCAGCCTGGAACGAGCGAGCGAACACCCGCTCGCCGCGGCGATTGTCGCCGCCGCGCATGAGCGAGGCATGGCCGTGCAAGAGCCGTCCGACTTCGCGTCCATCACCGGCAAAGGAGTATCGGGCAAGGTCGGTGAGCGGGCCGTGGCGCTTGGCAGCGCGAAACTGATGGAAAGTCTCGGGGTCTCGTTGGGCGATCTGATCGCGCGGGCCGACGAACTCCGCGCCGACGGGGCGACGGCTTTGTTTCTGGCCGTGGACGGGAATCCCGCTGCCGTGATCGCCATCGCCGATCCCATCAAAAGCACGACCCGGGCCGCGCTCGACACTCTGCGGGCGGATGGCGTGCGGATCGTCATGTTGACCGGTGACAACAAGACGACGGCCCAGGCGGTCGGACGAAAGCTCGGCATTGAGGACGTTCAAGGCGATGTGCTGCCCGAGGATAAGCACCGCATCGTTCGCACCCTTCGGTCCGAGGGGCGGATTGTCGTCATGGCGGGCGACGGCGTGAACGATGCGCCCGCGCTCGCCGAGGCGGATGTCGGTATCGCCATGGGCACGGGCACCGAGGTGGCGATCCAGAGCGCCGGGATCACGCTGGTGAAGGGAGACCTCGCGGGCATCGCGCGAGCTCGTACGCTCAGCCGGGCGACGATGCGCAACATCCGCCAAAATCTCGCGTTCGCGTTCGCCTATAACGTGATCGGAATTCCGATCGCGGCCGGCGTGCTCTATCCGGAGTTCGGCGTGTTGCTGAGCCCGATCGTCGCCGCGTTGGCGATGGCGCTGAGTTCGGTCTCGGTCATCGGAAACGCGCTGCGACTACGCGCCATGACTCTGTAACGGCGCCGGCATCATCGGTTGAAAGCGGCGTTTGATCATCGAAACATTTCCCCCGGTCGGGTCTACGTGCGGCGGCCGCGCGAGGCTGGGGAGCTCGGGCAGCGCGTTAACAGGTCCGACGCCGAATAGCGGATTTGTTCCGATAATCGATCGTTATGACGATCGAGACACGTCTCCGCTTACCGTCGCCTAACGCGAACGGACGGACTTCTTGGGCTGGATCCTGGCAAATTTAATTAAGTATACCTGGGTTTCGGAGAAATCCGGGTATACGCGCCCAGGGTTGGTGTGGCGGCGGGCGCAAAACCAAAACGATACCCGGATTTCGGAGAAATCCGGGTAGAGAGCCATCATCTCCGCGCGTTGGTATAAGATGCGGCCTGACGTCGCCCATGCGCTGGTGCGCGACGAATTGTTTCTGGATAGCAACGCTCAGAAAAACCTGGCCACGTTGCGCCAGACATGGCTCAGCACCGCGATTGACGATCTGATGGACCTGTCGAATATCCGGCGGCGGCCGAGATCGAGAGCCGCGTTTCGACCTGGGTCGCGTCAGATCCCGCTGGAAAAGGGCCGCCTGGGGATGCCGCCCGAAGACGTCATACAACGTTGCGATGAAAACACGATTGGCGTGATGCCGGCGTTCGGCGTGACGTTCACCCGCCATGATGAGCCGGTGGCCGCGATCGCCGCCGCTCTGGGCCGGCTTCAGGCCGAAACCGGTTTGGACATTCCGATCCATGGCGACGCGGCCTTTCGTCGCGCCTGGTCTGGTGTGGGATTTTCACATCCCGCGCATGAAATCGATCAGCGCGTCCGGTTATAAATATGGCGTCGCCCCCCTTGGTGTCGCCCCCCTTGGCATAGGCTGGATCGTGTGACGGGATCGAGGATACCAGCGGCCGTTGGCCCATCGAAGACGGGTCAACACCCAGGGGAGTTGGCCAGAGAAGTTGGCCAGGAAAGTCGATATGAGTAGATTCCGAACCTGACGTGGCGGCGTGATCCGGACCACAAATTATCGACCGGGATCAGGGCGGGAGATAATACAATGTTGAGATTTTTGTTCGCCGTCCCTCTGGGTCTGACGGTCGTGACGAAGGCGGCGATGGCGCAAACCGCTTCGTCCTCCAGTTCCACGAACACGCAAACGACCAGCCCTTCGGTCGCGCCGTCGACGACGACGGACACGACATCGCGCGGCACCACGAGCGGAAGCGGGATCGTTACCGATAAAACGACGACGACGACCGGAACGACGATGCCGCCGCCGGCCGCGGCGACGGTCACGAAAAAGTCAAGTGAGACCACGACGGTTACAGCATCATTCGGTAGTGTCTCAGTTTGAAAAAGTAAGTTCGGCTCCGGCCCGCTCTCCCGCCCGGCCACCCACGATTATAATGACATGGGTGGCCGGGCGGGAGAGCGGGCCGGAGCCGGACTTCTAACTGAGACACGACCCATCATTCGATCAGGTTGACACACCTGATCGGATAAAGACGCTCGCTAAAACAAAATCTTAGAGCGGTCTCCGTGAGCCAACGCGAACGGATACCGCTCTGAATAATCGTATGGGCGCCGAGATCTTAAAAACGTCGAACAGGAGCGGGTCATCGCGGTCGAACGCGCGGATATAAAAGTGCTGTGCAAGCCCTGGGGACGGGTCGATCCGCGTCCCTGGTTCGCGGGCGACACCGGCCGCCTGCGGATTGGCGAGGCCTGGTTGCGACGCTCAACGGAAGGTGCCGCGGAACCGGCGCTGCTGTTCAAATTGCTGTTCACCGATGCGCCTTTGTCCATCCAGGTGCATCCCGACGACGATTACGCCCGCTCGGTCGGGTTGCCACATGGCAAGACCGAGGCGTGGTACGTCCTGGATGCCGTTCCCGGCGCGAAGGTCGCGTTGGGCTTGAAACAACGGATGGACGCGGCGGCTTTGCGCCAGGCGATCGCGAGCGGCGCCATCGCCGATCTGGCCGATTGGCGGGAAGTGCATCCCGGCGATGTTGTCTTCGTCCCCGCCGGGACGATCCACGCGATTGGGGCGGGTCTCGTCATCGCCGAAATCCAACAGAACAGCGATGTGACGTTCCGATTGTTCGATTACGGCCGAAACCGCGAATTGCATATCGACGCCGCCGTTTCCGTCGCGCGGGCCGGACCGGCCGCCGCGCAACCAGTGTCCCGAAGGTTGCCGGTGTCCCGAAGATTTCCGGACGCGCGATGGCTTTTGATGGCCTGCCCTTATTTTATTCTGGAACGTATTGACCTTCCCGCGTGTTCACAGTGGGACATCCACGCCGCGTCGGAAACCTGGATCCTCGCGTTATCCGGGGGCGCGCGGGTGAATATGATCGATCTGATCATGCGCTCTGGCGTTTTCATGGCGGCGGATCGGGCGACGATCAAGGTGGGACCTGAGGGAATAAGGTGTCTGGTGGCCTATGCCGGTCACGAGGTGAAGCGGAATTTGGTTTGTCCAATGGGGGTGCGATCGTGAAGCGGATCAGACGCATGGCGTTCATCGGAAATTCGTTGCCGCGGCGATGCGGGATCGCGACCTTCACGACCGATCTGCAACAGGCCGTCGCGGCGTCGCGTCCGGATCTGGAAACCAGCATCGTGGCCATGACAAATCCTGGCCATGACTACGACTATCCCGCCATTGTGCGATTTCAGGTTCGCGACGATGTCATCGAGGATTATATCGAGGCCGCGCATCACCTGAACGCCGGCCAGATGGACGTGGTGTCGCTGCAGCACGAGTTTGGCATTTTTGGTGGAGCGGACGGCGCCTATATCATGGCGATGTTGTCGCGTCTGACGATGCCGATCGTCACGACGTTGCACACCGTATTGGCGAAGCCGACGGCGTCGCAACGGGATGTGTTCGAGCGTGTGATCGGCGCGTCGTCCAAGGTCGTCGTGATGGCGAAGAAGGGCCGTGATTTGTTGATGAGCGTCTATCGCGTGCCATCCGAAAAAATCGAGATCATCCCTCATGGTATTCCCGACTATCCGTTCACCGAGCCAGATCGCGCCAAGGAACGCCTGGGTTTCGCGGGCAGACCGGTTATCCTGACATTCGGATTATTGTCGCCGAACAAAGGGATCGAGGTGATGATCGACGCGATGCCGTCGATTCTGAAAAGCAATCCTGACGCGGTTTACGTGGTGTTGGGCGCGACGCATCCCAATTTGATCGCGCGCGACGGCGAGTCCTATCGCGCCAGTCTCACACGGCGTGCCGCCGACCTGGGCTTAGGTGATCACGTTGTGTTTTCAAATCGTTTCGTTAATCAACCGACACTGCTCGATTACATCTCTATGTGCGATGTCTACGTCACCCCGTATTTGAATGAAGCACAGATGACATCGGGGACTTTGTCATACAGCTTCGGTCTCGGCAAGGCAATCGTATCGACGCCGTACTGGCATGCCCAGGAACTTTTGGCGGAAGGAAGGGGGGTGCTGGTGGGGTTTGGGGATGCGGGCGCGTTGGCGTATCAGGTCGCGGGATTGCTCAGCGACGATGGCCGCAGGCGGGCGATGCGCGCGCAGGCGTGGCTGGTCAGCCGCTCCATGACATGGGAACGGACGGCCGATCGGTTCCTGGAGGTTTTGCAGGCACCGGCGGCGCGCAGGGTGGAAACGCCAGAGATTCGCACGGAGTATTTCCTGTCGATGTGCGACGATACCGGTTTGTTTCAGCACGCGGTGCATTCGGTGCCTGACCGGAACCATGGGTATTGTGTGGACGATAACGCGCGGGCGTTGATTTTGGCCGGCGCGTTGAACCACCAGAACGAGCATCCTTTGACGGAAGCGCGGACCGCGTGTCTGGCGGCGTTCGTCCACCATGCCTGGAACCCCGCGACACGCCGGTTTCGCAATTTCATGAGTTTCGATCGCCGCTGGCTTGAACAGTCGGGATCCGAGGACAGCCATGGGCGGACGTTATGGGCCTTGGGCGAATGTTCTCGCACCGACATCAATCCATCGCGACGGCGTTGGGCCGCGGCTTTATTCGCCGAGGCCCTTCCCGCTGTTGCCGTGTTCACGTCTCCTCGTTCATGGGCTTTTTCGCTGCTTGGACTGGATGCGTATTTGGCGGACGGGCGGGAGGATATCGCGGCGGAAACATTGACGTTGGTTCTGGCGGATCGTCTGATGGCGCGGTTATCGGTGACCGCGACGGATGATTGGGTATGGTTCGAATCGGGTCTGGCGTACGACAACGCGCGCCTGTCACAGGCGCTGATCGTGACGGGGATCGCCACCGGCGGGCGGTCTTACGTCGAGGCCGGATTGAAATCGCTGCGGTGGCTGGTCCGGCTGCAAACGTCCCCGGAGGGATATTTTCGGCCGGTCGGGACCGACAGTTTCGGTGAAACGCGGCGTAAGCCCAGACTATTCGATCAGCAGCCGGTGGAAGCCACCGCGACGATCGCGGCCTGTGCCGCCGCCTGGCGCGCGGATGGCGATGTCACGTGGAAGCATCGCATCGACCAGGCCTTCGCCTGGTTTTTGGGCGACAACGATCTGGGGGTCGCTCTGGTGGACCTGGAGACCGGCAGTTGCCGCGATGGTTTGCATCCCGATCGCGCGAATGAAAACCGCGGCGGCGAATCGGTGGTGTGCTATCTACTGGCTGTCGCGGAGATCAGGCGTATCGCGGAACTGGCCATCGATCGTCACTTAGTGACGATCGATCCAGGTATCTTGTCCTGTAAAACCGCTTTCGCCGTTCAACCGTCCCGAGGCCTCATTGTCGCTAGTACCATTTCTGAACCGGCAAGCTCTGTATTTATGTCCTGATCCCGCGAGGGTCCTGGTGCGGCCATTCAGACCCGCGACGGAACCGAAGGATTTCAAACCAACCGATAAGGCCCGGGCCAACCATATCGTCGATCGCGTTTTGGGGTTGGATCTGGAATCCGCGGCGTGCCAGCTGACCGACATTCTGGAAAACTTCGATGGGCGTCACCGTAATCTTCTGGCGACGTTTGAATCCCGCGCCGATGAGATGGAAGACGCGTTCGCGTCTCATACCGTTTTCAGCAAACTCCAGCGCCAACTGGTCGGCGCCTACTTTCTGCACGAGTATTCCTTTGAGGCCTCGGCGCTGTTCAACCCAAGCATCGTGGCGCATCCCGATCAAACCGGCGCGCCCGCCGGAGGACGCCGCTTCATCCTGAGCCTGCGCGGTGTGGGTGAGGGGCATATTTCGTCGCTGACATTCCGGTCCGGGACCATCGCCGCGAATGGCGGGATCACGATCGATCCGTCCGCGCGCCTCGCGTCGCTGCCGAAGGTTCGCAGCCGGACCATGGGTCCGAACGGGGAAACGGTTGAGCTGACGTTCGAGCCGAATGAGGATATCAGCGAGCGGGTGATTTTTCCAATCACCGAAGTTCAGGCGAACGGCATCGAGGACGCGCGCTTCGTTGAATTCGACGATGAGGGCCGGAAAGTTTATTACGCGACCTATACGGCTTACAGCGGACGGGCGATCCGGTCTGAGCTGCTGCGAACGGAAGATTTCCTGTCGTTCCGGATGTCGCCGCTGAGTGGGTCAGCGACCCGCAACAAGGGCATGGCGCTCTTCCCCAAGAAGATCGACGGCCGGTACGCGATGATCGGCCGGCAGGATAATGAGAATCTCTACATCATTTATTCCGACGATTTGCACGTGTGGGACGGCGGTATTCCGATTCTGGGGCCGCGGTTTCCCTGGGAGTTCGTGCAAATCGGCAATTGCGGCTCGCCGATCGAAATCGATGAGGGCTGGTTGATGCTGACGCACGGAGTGGGTCCGGTTCGCCGGTATTCCATCGGGGCGGTGTTACTGGATAAGAACGATCCCTCGAAGGTATTGGGCCGCTCATGCGAGCCTTTGGTGCGGCCGGTGCCGTCGGAGCGGGAAGGTTATGTGCCCAACGTCGTCTATACCTGCGGATTGATGCGGCACGACGATCTGATCATTTTGCCCTA
>JAYVXQ010000074.1:0-23870 GCA_043785025.1 Acetobacteraceae bacterium | reverse complement strand
GATGCCAGCAGCCCGCCGCGACGTCGTGATACAGGATCGGGCGGGCGACATCCTCGGCCAGTTTCCGCTCGATGTCCCACACCATCGCGCGGCGCTTTTCGATGTTGGTTTCCATCGACTGGCGGTCGAACGCTTTTTCCAGCTCGGGGTTCCGGTAGTTGGTATAGTTGCGCAATGAGTTGGCGGCGTAGTTCTCATAGAAATGCTGGTCGGGATCATCGAGCGCGCTGCCGGTCAGGTTCAATCCGATCGTGTAATCCTTCTTGAAGACGCGCGCGTAATATTGCGGGGTTTCCACCGCCTCGACCTCGGTCTCGAACCAGATGTCCTTCAATTGATCGGCCAGGATGGTGGCGGGGTCGCGGAAATTATTGATGTCGCGGGTGAAGATTTTCGTCTTCAGGCGTTTATCCGGACCATAGCCCAATTGGCGCATGATCGCGCGCGCCTCATCGCGCCGTTTTTTCACATCGGGGTCATAGCCGAACAGTTTCTCGGCCTCGGCCTGGGGCATGCCCCACACGCCGGCGGGCGGCGGCAGCATGGTGCCCGATAACGCGGCCTGGCCCTCGCTCATGATGTCGATGAAGGCGTGCCGATCCAGCGCCAGAGCCAGCGCGCGCCGGATCGCGGGGTTATCGAACGGGGGCACGTCGCGATTGATGATCAGGTTGGTGCTGACATTGGTCGGGCGCATGACGCACACGACGTTCGGCGCCTGTCTCATGATGTCCTTCAGCATCGCGGGCGTGACATCGGTGGGGTAGGTCATGTCGAATTTGCCCGCGACGAAGCCCAATGTCCGCGTGGCCCGGTTGGGGACGATGCGATATTCGATGCCATCCAGATACGGCAGGCCCTTTTTCCAATAATCCGGATTGCGGTCGAGGCGCATGATCTCGTTCAACCGGTATTCGACGAAGCGGAACGGTCCGGTGCCGACCGGTTTCGTCCGCATCGCCGCCGAGGTGACGTGGCACGGATAAACCGGCGACCAGCCCGAGGCCAGCAGCGCGATGAACGCCGGTTGCGGCCGTTTCAAATGAAACGTCA
The DNA here is from genome assembly GCA_043785025.1 of Acetobacteraceae bacterium. GTDB lineage: Bacteria > Pseudomonadota > Alphaproteobacteria > Acetobacterales > Acetobacteraceae > Rhodopila. The sequence continues at coordinate 22,817 of JAYVXQ010000074.1, read as the reverse complement.
CGCTGGTGGGGCTGGCGACGGTGATCTGTTTCAAATTGGCGAACCAGGCCTGACGCGGGCTTTTGCGGATTTTGCCGGGTTCGAGGCCGGACACCATATCCCAGGTGCATTTCACATCGGCGGCCGAGAACGGTTGACCATCATGCCAGCGCACGCCTTCGCGCAGGGTGAAGGTCAGCGCGAGCCCGTCCTCGCTCCAGTCCCACTTCACCGCCAGTTCCGGCCGGATCGTTTCGATTTTGTGTTGCGGTTCGTGCTGATCGAAAATCACGAGATTGTTGAACATCGGCATGAAGGGAATGACCACCGACGCCGTTGCCTCCTCCTGAATGGATGGGCTTGGCGGCGTGTCGATATGCGGCAGGACGATGATCCCGCCGTGTTTTTGCGCGAAGGCGAGCGGGACGGTGACACACATCGCGAGCGCGAACAGCAGCAGACGCATCATCTATCTCCCTGACATCATCACGCCGGTTTGGACCGGTTGGCATGGACTCTGCGCTGAGGCGCGGCGATTGATCAAGCGGATTTGTGGACGGGTTTCCTGGCCCCGGGGGACATGCCCGGGGACATGCGCGGCGTTATGCGCGGCTTTACCGGCCCCAGCCCAGACACACCGCGGCGGCGGCGCGCGCCAACGGAAGCGGCAGGCGCGCGATGGCGCATTTCAGCCTGGTTTTCAGTCCCGCCTCGTTGGTCAGCATCGGCCGCCAGGTGGCCAGGGCGGCGAACTCCCCAGCCGCGAAGCCGGCGGCGATCGCGTCCGGCAGGCGGAACCGCCGCGCCGCCGCGACCGACGCCGCCTGTCCGGCGGTCAGGCCATGATGCGCCAACGCGAAGGTCAGGGCATGCACGAGATCCATGGCCATCTTGCCGCCATCCGCCCCGGCGTTGGCGCCATGGTTGACGATGGTGACCAAAGGCCGCCACAGAAGGCCGACCCGCGCCTGCCGCAGGGCTCGGATTTCAAACTCGAAATTCTCGGCGCTGCTGCCGCGCATCCGCTCGTCGAAGCCGCCGATCGCCCGGTAAAACGCCGCGTTGACGGCGGTGACCGAGGGCTGGCACGGGTGAAACGCCAGATATCCGGCGTGGTCGTAGCGGGGAAGCAGGCTCCATCGCGCGGCGGGATCGGCGCCCATCGCCCGCCAATACCCATCGGGCGCATGGGTGGTCAGACGGCTCGGGTCCTCGACGACGATCCGGCCCTCCGCCGCCTCGCGCGCGTTTTCGCCGTTGGCGATGACGAGCTCGGCATCGTGCCCGGTCAGAAACGCTGTGAGTTCCGCCAGATATTCGGGATGCCAGAGGTCGTCGTGATCCAGCAGCGCGATCCAGTCCCCGGTCGCATGGGCCACACCCGTATTGCGGGCGCGCTGCTGCCCGCCATTGGCGGCGCGGACGTATTCGATGGCCAGGCCAGGCGCCTGACACAGCGCCGGCGTGCCATCGGTGGAGCCGTCGTCGACGACGATGATCTGATGTGCCGGCGCGGTCTGGGCTTGCACGCTGGCGATCGTGGCGAGCAACCGCTTGCCCCCGTTATAGGTCGGGATGACCACCGATATTTTGGGCACGGTCACGCGCTGGTTCGATGGCCGCGTGAAACGCCAAACGCTCGCCAGCATGGGCCTGGCGAACGCTTCAACACTTTCTCATCCTCGATGCCCCAGATCTTGATGCCCAACAACCTGATGTCGAGCATTGGGGACATCGCCGGATTACTTGATCTTGGCTTCCTTGAACACGACGTGCTTGCGCGCGACGGGATCGTATTTCTTCAGTTCCAGCTTGCTGGTTTGCGCGCGGGCGTTCTTCTTGGTGACATAGAAGAACCCGGTATCCGCGGTGGATACCAGCTTGATCTGGACGACGTTGCTTTTGGCCATGGCCTGATCCTCGATGGATGGAACGCGCCGGATGGGTGGCGCGATGAAACCGGGGGCGCAAAATGCGCGGGCGGCGGCCGGAGGTCAAGCGGTGCTTCGCGGCGGGGGGACGAACGGGGTTTTACTCGGGGCTCCCGCCCCCCCGGGACCTCCGCCACCAGCCACGCGCCCGTGAAAGCATTCTGGGCGAAGCCCCACCGCTTCCCCGTTATCCTTCCGCTTCCCCATTACTCTTCCGCTTACCCTTCCCCTTATCCTTCCCCTTATCCTTCCCCTGCCCACACCGCCGAAATCGCGCTAAGACCCCGCCATGACCGACATCTTCGCCACCATCCGCCAGACCGTCCTCACGGCCCTGACCACCGCCGTCCCCGATCTGCCGCCAGAGATTCTCGCCCGTGTCGAGGTTTCTCCGACCCGCGACCCGGCCCATGGCGACATGGCCACCAACGCCGCGATGGTCAGCGCCAAGGCCGCGCGCCAACCGCCCGCGAAACTGGCCGCGCTCATCGCCGAAAGCCTGCGCGCCGATCCCGCGATCGCCGAGGCCGCGCCGGCCGGTCCCGGCTTCGTCAATCTGCGCCTGGATCCCGCCGTGTTTCGCGCCGTCGTGCCGGCGATCCTGCGCACGGGGGAAGACTTCGGGTCCTCATCCGCCGGCACGGGCACGCGGGTGAACGTCGAATATGTCTCCGCCAACCCCACGGGACCGATGCATATCGGTCATTGCCGGGGTGCCGTCGTCGGCGACGCGCTGGCGAACCTGCTGACCCGCGCGGGATACGCCGTCACCAAGGAATATTACATCAACGACGCCGGCGCGCAGGTGGCGGCGCTGGCATGGGCCGCGTATTGGCGATATTTGCAGGCGATCGGCACGCCGTTGACCGAGGACGAGTTTTCCGCCCTCGTGCCCGGGGGATTGCAATACCGCGGCGATTATCTCATTCCGGTTGGAGAACACCTGGCGGCCGGCCACGGCGCGGCTTTGGCGACATTGGACAAGACCGTGGCGAGCACTCCGCTTTGGATCGATACGGTGCGCGATACCACGATCGCGGCGATGTTACGGGAAATCAAGGAAGACCTGGCGCTTCTGGGCGTCCAGCAGGATATTTTCAGTTCGGAACGCGACCTCGTTGCCTCCGGCGCGGCCGATCGGGTGATCGCGGACCTGGAGAAAGATGGGCTGATTTACGAGGGCGTGCTGGAACCGCCCAAGGGCAAGACGCCGGACGATTGGGAACCACGGCCGCAAACCTTGTTCCGCTCCACCGGCTTTGGCGACGACGTGGATCGTCCGTTGCGGAAATCCGATGGCACCAACACGTATTTCGCCAATGACATCGCCTATCACGCGGATAAGATCAATCGCGGCTTCGACGTGCTGATCGACGTGCTTGGCGCCGACCACGGCGGCTATGTCGCGCGGATGAAGGCGGCGGTGCGGGCGGTGTCCGGCGGGCGCGTGAAGTTCGAGGCGGTGTTGTGCCAGATCGTCCACATCATGCGCGGCGGTGAACCCGTGCGGATGTCGAAACGGGCCGGCACCTATGTCACCTTGCGCGATTTGCTGGAGGAAGTTGGCCGCGACGCCGTCCGCTTCACCATGCTGTATCGCAAGGCCGACGCGCAGATGGAATTCGACCTGGATCAGGCGATCGCCAGGACGCGGGAAAATCCCTCCTTCTATGTGCAATACGCCCATGCCCGCTGCCGCTCCGTGCTGCGCGGCGCCGCCGAGGCGATGACGGCCGCCGCCGTGACCGACGCGGCTTTGGCGGACGCCGATCTGACACGCCTCGCGGCCGACGCCGAGATGGCCCTGATCCGCCGCCTCGCGGCCTGGCCTCGCCTGCTGGAAGCCGCGGCGCTGGCGCGCGAGCCGCACCGAATCGCGTTTTTTCTCTATGATTTAGCGGGCGACTTTCATATGCTGTGGAACCGCGGCAAGGAGGATGCGACACTTCGCTTCCTCCAGGCCGGTAAGCCGGACGAAACCCGCGCGCGCCTCGCTCTGGTCGCCGCGACGGCGATCGTCATCCGCTCCGGACTGCGGGTTTTGGGCTGTGAGCCCGTCGAGGAAATGCGCTAAGCGCACGCGGGAGGATTGGGTATGTCGGATCAACTCAGCGCTTCCGGTCCGGTGTCCCGGCCGTCGTACGATCAGGAGACGGACAGCGGTTTCGCCGTCGACGCCGGCACGAAGCGCATTCTGCTGATCATGGGCGCCGGGGGGATCGCGATTCTGGCGGCGGTGGGGGCTTACAGCATGACCGGCCGCACCCATGGCGGGGCCATTCCGGTGGTGCAGGCCGATCCCAAGCCGATCCGGGTGCGGCCGGACAACGCGGGCGGGATGACCGTCGCGCAGGAAGCCAGGCCGGTCGATCCCAATCACAGCAAGCTCGCCCCCGCGCCGGAGGAGCCGCGTCCGCTGGCCCAACGGACCCAGACTGGCCGCGACACGGTGCCTGCTTTGGTGCCGTTGCAGGCGCGCCCGCGCTCCATCACCGTGCAATTATCGGCGGCGAAGTCGGAGGCGGAGGCGCAGGCGGCGTGGGATAAACTCGCGAAACGGATGCCCGATCTGTTGGGCCAGCGGCGGCCGCTGTTCCAGAAAACGGCCGAGGCGAATACCCCGCCATGGCGTCTGCGCACTGGCGGCTTCGCCGATCCCGCGCGGGCGAAAGCGTTTTGCGATCAGGTGAAAGCGAAGGGCGTGAGCTGCACGCTGGTCGAATCCTGACCCTCCGGGCGCGATAATCCGGTTCATGGTATAACGCCGGATGACCCGTTCGCCGCGCGCATGACGCCATCGCCGAAAGCCGCCGTCGTCGGCATCGCCGGTCCCGATCTGCTGGATACCGAGGCCGCGTTGTTTCGCGCCTGCCCTCCGGCGGGAGTGATTTTGTTCGCGCGCAACATCCAAAATCCCCGGCGGCTCGCCGCGCTGATGACCGCGTTGCGGCGCGTGCTGCCCCCAGGCGCGATCCTGATGGTGGATCAGGAGGGCGGGCGCGTGGCGCGGCTGCGTCCGCCATTCTGGCGCGCGCATCCCCCGGGGGCGGCCCTTGGCACCGTGCGGCGGGCGTGGCTGAGCGGGGCGTTGATCGGACTCGATTGCGCCGCCGCCGGGTTCAACACCGTCGCCGCGCCAGTGCTGGATCTGTCGATCCCCGCCGCGCATGACGTGATCGGCGATCGGGCGCTGGCGGGCTCGCCGAACGACGTCGCCCGGCTTGGCCGCGCCTTCGCCGAGGGGCTGATGGCCGCGGGCATGCACCCCATCGGCAAGCACGCGCCGGGCCATGGGCGGGCCGCGGTCGATAGTCATTTGTCGCTGCCGGTGGTCTGGGCGAATGATCTGGACGCCGACATGCTGCCCTTCGCGCTGAACGCCGACCTGCCCTGGATGATGACGGCGCATATCGTCTACCCCGCGCTGGATCCGGATTTGCCCGCCACGCTGTCGCCGCGGATTATCCAGGATGTGGTGCGCCGCCGCATTGGGTTTCAGGGTGTGCTGGTGACCGACGACCTGGCGATGCAGGCGCTGGCGGGGGAGCCGGCCGATCTGGCGCTCCAGGCGCTGGCGGCGGGGTGCGATCTGGCGCTGTATTGCAGCGGGAAGTTCGCGACGACCGAGGCGCTGTTGACGCGATGTCCGCCGCTGTCCATTCAGTCGGCCGCGCGGCTGGAGTGGGCGTCCGCGAAGGTCAGGCGGCGGCGGTTGGATCTGGATGGGGCGGGTCTGGCGCGGGAGCGTGATTCGGCTGACCCGGCTGACCCGACCGACCCGGCAGCGAAGCGCGAGGGTCCAACCATGATCTCGAAGCGCGAGGGTCCAACCATGGTCTCGAAGCGCGAGGGTCCCAATCATCACCCGGCGGCGAAGCGCGAGGGTCCCAATATCATCACGCGTGACCCGCCCGACCTTACCGGAGTTTAGAATGATCACTGATTTCATCGTGCGCGTGGGCCTGGCGATCGTGCCCATCATGGTCGCGATTATTTTGCATGAACTGGCGCATGGTTACGCGGCGTTGGCGTTGGGCGACACGACGGCGCGCGATCAGGGGCGGCTGTCGCTCAATCCCATCAGGCACATCGATCGGATGGGCACGATCATCCTGCCGGCGTTCCTGCTGATCAGCCAGTTGCTGACCATCGGGCGGGTCGCATTCATGTTCGGATGGGCCAAGCCCGTCCCGGTTTCCGCGTGGAAATTCCCCAGCCCGCGGCGCGGCATGGCGCTGGTCGCGATCGCCGGTCCGCTGATGAATTTCTTTCTGGCCTGGCTGACGGCCCTGGCCCTGCGCTATACCGCTGACGCCAATGTCGGCGGTTCCTGGACCACATTGCTGTTCGATTTCATGCTGGTTAACCTGGTGCTTGGCCTGTTCAACCTGTTGCCGATCCCGCCGCTGGATGGCGGACGCGTCGTCGCTGGTCTGCTGCCCGAGCATCTGGTCAATCCCTGGGGGAAGCTGGAGCGTTATGGATTGTTGATCGTTTTGCTCGCGGTCATCGTGCTGCCGAATCTTCTGGGCATCAATCCGATCGGCGACGTGTTGGACGCGGTTTTGCCCAGGGCGTTCCGGGCGGTGTTCTGGTTGGCGGGGTATCATGAGTGAGACGTCGCGCAAACGCAGGCGGGTCGCGGTCCAACGGGCATCAGACCCGGCGCGAGAGTCGGCGCGAGACCCGGCGCCAGACCAGGGACCGGTGGGCCCGCGGGATCTGCTGGCGGGTGGCGGCGCGAACGCGGTCCACGTTTCCGAAGACAGTCTGCTGCTGAAACTGGATGGGTTCGAGGGGCCGCTGGATCTGCTTCTGGACCTCGCGCGGACGCAAAAACTGGACCTCGCGAATATCTCCATCCTGGCGCTGGTCGATCAATATCTGGCGGTGATCGAGGGGGCGCGGCGGGTCCGGCTGGAACTGGCGGCGGAGTGGCTGGTGATGGCGGCCTGGCTCGCCTGGTTGAAGTCGCGGCTGCTGGTGCCGCCCGCGCCCGAGGATCCGGACGACCCCGAGCAACTCGCGGCGCAGTTGACCGGGCGGTTGGAGGCGTTGGCGTTGATCCGCGCGGCGGCGGGCTGGTTGGGTGCGCGGCCGGCTTTGGGTCACGATGTGTTCGGATTGGGCGCGCGGGAGGATCATACGGTCGTCGATCGCTCGCGGCTGGTGATCGATCAGGCGGCGTTCATGGCGGCGTATTTGCGGGGCATGCGGCGGGGGACGAAACGCACCCAATATCAGCCGCGCAAGTTGACGTGGTTCACCGTGCGCGATGCGCTGCGGCGTCTGGCGTCGCTGGTGGGCACGATGCCGGACTGGACCAGTCTGGACCGGTTCCTGCCGGAGATTTTGGGCAGCGGACTGGAGCGGCGGGCGGCTGTGGCCAGTCTGCTGATCGCGGGGTTGGAGATGGCGAAGTCCGGCACCGTGGCGTTGCGGCAGGAGACGGCGTTCGGCCCGATCCTGTTGGGTCAGCCGCCCTTCGCGTTGACCTCGGGGCCAGCGGAACCGTGAGCCCGGAACCGTGAGCGATCAGCCCGCCAAACCGGAGGCGGTCGCGCCCGATCTGAGCGCCCCGGTGTCTCACGCCCCAGTGTTTCGCGCGCCGGATGAGGCGGCGGTGCGGCTGGCGGAGGCTTTGGTGTTCGCCAGTGTGACCCCGATGACGCCGCGGACGCTGTCGCAGGCGTTGCCGGATGACATGGACGCGTCGGCGGTGATCGCGCTGTTGCGGGCGCGGTATGAGGGGTGGGGGATCGAACTGGCGGAAATCGGCGGCGGGTTGCAGTTCCGCACCGCGCCGGATCTGGCGCCGCATTTGCGCAAGGTGGTGCAGGTGCCGAGGCGGCTGCCTCGGGTGGCGCTGGAGACGCTGGCGATCGTGGCGTATCACCAGCCGGTGACGCGGCCGGAGATCGAGGAAATCCGCGGCGTGGCGTTGTCGCAGCAGACGCTTGATGTGCTGTTGGAGAACGATTTAATCACCGCGCGGGGGCGGAAGGAAACGCCGGGACGGCCGACATTGTGGGGGACGACCCCGGCGTTCCTGGCGTATTTCGGACTGCGCGACATTCGCGAACTGCCGCGGCGGCAGGACTTGCTGCTGGAGCCGTTGCGCCCGCCGGAGTCTGGGGCTGAGGAGGGGTGAGACGCGGGGCTTTGCCCCGGGCCCCACCAAGAGGCTCTGCCTCTTGGATCTCCGCCAAGGGACATGGTCCCTTGGAACCCGTCAGTTTGGTCCCGTGATGAAGCAGGGCCATCCGTGACGTATCAACGTCCGTGAAGGCCCTCCTTCATCACGGGACCAAATGGATAGATCCCAAAGGGCCTCGCCCTTTGGTGGAGGTCCAGGAGGCAAAGCCTCCTGGCGGGTCCAGGGCAGCGCCCTGGTTCTCGCCCTTCATCGGAGCCCAGACTGTGCGCGCGCGCGAACCTCCTCTATAGACCGGCGCGAACACGACGCCTTGCATTCGGCGTTCGCCGCCCAACATCTATGCCAACTATGCCCTACTTCCATCCACACTCCAGAAACCCACGAGGTCACACCGAACCCAATGGACGCTGACATCGAAGACCTGTCTTTCCTGCCTCTGGGCGGGACGGGCGAGATCGGCATGAATCTCAACCTTTACCGTTGTCAGGGGAAGTGGCTGGCGGTGGATTGCGGCATCGGCTTCGGCGGCGCGGCGCACCCCGAGGTCGATGTGATGATGCCCGACCCCTCGTATATCGAGGCACGGCGCGATCAGCTTCTGGGCCTCGTCATCACCCACGCGCACGAAGATCATATCGGCGCGGTGGCCTGGCTGTGGCCGCGACTGCGCTGCCCGGTATACGCGACCCCCTTCGCCGCCGCCGTTCTACGGCGCAAATTATCCGAGGTCGGGCTGCTCAATCAGGTGAAATTGCACGTCGTCCCCACGGGCGGCGAGATCGACCTGAAGCCCTTCGCCATTCGCATGATCCGCATGTCGCACTCGATTCCCGAGGCGCAGGCGCTGGCGATCGACACGCCGTACGGCACGATTTTGCACACCGGCGACTGGAAGCTGGATCCGGCGCCGTTGGTGGGCCCACCGTCCGATGAGGCGGCTTTAGCTGAATTGTCGAAAAAACCCGTTCTGGCGATGATCTGCGACTCGACCAACGCGATGGTCGAGGGGCATTCGGGCAGCGAGCAGGATGTGCGTCAGGTGCTGACGGCGTTGATCGCGGATTTGCGCGGGCGCGTCGCGGTGACCTGCTTCGCCAGCAACGTCGCGCGCATGGAGACGATCGCCCGCGCCGCCGCCGCCGCCGGCCGCAGCACCGCTCTGGTTGGCCGCAGCCTGCGCAATATCGACGCCGCCGCGCGCGAATGCGGCTATTTCAAAGGCCTGCCGCCGTTCCTGCGCGAAGACGATATCGACGATCTGCCCGATGACAACGTCCTGATCATGATCACCGGCAGCCAGGGCGAGGCGCGCAGCGCGCTGTCCCGGGTCGCCATGGACACCCATCCGCGGGTGGCCCTGGGTGAGGGCGACACGGTGATTTTCTCCTCCCGCGTCATCCCCGGCAATGAGCGGGCGATCGGCACCGTGCAAGACAATCTGGTCCGCCGCGGCGTCAACCTGATGACCGACGCCGATCACGCGGTGCATGTCTCCGGCCATCCCGCGCGCGACGAATTGCGGCGGCTTTACCGTCTCGTCAAACCCAAATACGCGGTGCCCGTGCATGGCGAATGGCGGCATCTGTCGGCGCACGCCGAGCTGGCCGAGGAAGAGGGGGCCCGCCCGATTCTGATGGAGGACGGCGATATCCTCAATTTGGCGCCTGGCACGGTGGAAATCGTCGACAGCGCGCCGGTGGGCCGTCTGGTGCTCGATGAAAACCGGCTGATCCCGCTGCAAGGCGAGGTCATGAACGCCCGCCGCCGTCTGCTGTATAACGGCGCGATCGTCGCCAGTTTCGCGGTCGATCGCATGGGCAATCTGGTCGGCGAGCCGAAGGTCACCGCGCCCGGCCTGCTGGACGCGGATGACGCCGACACCGCCAGCGTGATCCGCGATTTCGGCAATGGCATCGAGGATTTGCCGGTCGCGACGCGGCGCGACGACAGTTTGCTGACCGAGGCGGCGAAAACCTGGCTGCGCCGCGCCGTCGGCAAGCGGCTGAAGAAGCGGCCGCAGATCGATGTGCATTTATTGCGCGTGTAAACCCCGCGCGCTTGATGATTGATCTGTCTTTGTTGGCGCGATCGGCGCGGGCATCAACGGTTGGTCGCGCGCGCCACCGCCCGCCATCCCGCCGCGCCACACGGATGCGCGGCAATGATGGTTCCGCGCATCGGTATGACCCTTGGGATCGCGTCCAATGAACTGGGTGTCCGGCGTTGTGCTTTATATTTTGATCTGGTGGGTGGCGCTGTTCGCGGTGCTGCCCATCGGCGTGCGCGCGATGGATCGCCCGGATGCGGCCAGTGGCTGGCGGGGCGCGCCCGCCGCGCCGCGCATCTGGATGAAAGTCGGTCTCACGACCGTGGTTTCGGCGGTGATCTGGCTGGTGGCGTTTGGGCTGATCACCAGCGGGTGGATCAGTTTTCGTGACGGGTATTTCGCCGCGCCGGCGGGTTAATTTCTGTTGATATCGTTATGAGATGCGTGGGACGATGGTTCAAACAAACGAATTCAACCGCCTCTCCCAGGCGAGGGCAAATCCCTCCTCGACCTGGTGGGCGATTGTCGTTTCCTCCCCAAACCTGACCCCCTTGAGCGACAGGCACGGGCCATGTCGCTGTTAGCCTCTCATGGAACTCTTGTCACTCTTTTTCCTTCGAAAATCGGCCGGAAATTCTTGCTTTATTTCGCGCCATGATGGTGCGGCGCACAATAATTTTGTTACGTAACATTTTATTGGTGTCCATCCCGTCCGATCGCGCGCGGGATCAATGACAGCCGGCGGCGGCGAAAGCCGGCGGCGGCATTTCCTGTCGGGGTGGAAATGCTCTACGGTCCGGCCGCATCGCGAACAGATGGACCGGACCGACGATGCGCCTCACTCAGGGTTTCATACCCACGCTGAAAGAAACCCCCGCCGAGGCGCAAATCGCCTCCCACCGCCTGATGCTGCGCGCCGGTTTGGTGCGCCAGACCTCGGCCGGCATCTACGCCTGGCTGCCGTTGGGCTTGCGGGTGCTGCGTAATATCGAGCGGATCGTGCGCGAGGAACAGAACGCCGCGGGCGCGCAGGAAGTGCTGATGCCGACGATCCAATCGGCGGATTTGTGGCGCGAGAGCGGGCGTTACGACGATTACGGCAAGGAAATGCTGCGCGTCACCGACCGGCACGGCCGCGACATGCTGTACGGGCCAACGAATGAGGAGATGATTACCGACATCTTCCGCCAGTCGGTGCGCAGTTATCGTGACTTACCGAAAAACCTTTACCATATTCAATGGAAATTCCGCGATGAGACGCGGCCGCGCTTCGGCGTGATGCGCGGGCGGGAATTTCTGATGAAGGACGCCTATTCCTTCGATCTGGATCACGCCGGCGCCGTCGTCAGTTACCGCCGCATGATGCTGGCGTATATGCGCACTTTCCAACGCATGGGATTAAAGGCGATCCCGATGGAAGCGGATACCGGTCCGATCGGCGGCGACCTCAGTCACGAATTTATTATCCTCGCACCCACGGGTGAGAGCCAGGTTTTCTATGATTCGGCGTTCGAGGAGATCGATTACTCCAAAGCGAGCGGCGAGACGCATGAAGACCTCGCGGCGTTCTTTCATGCGATGACCTCGGTCTATGCCGCCACCGATGAAAAACACAACCCGGCGAAATGGGACGCGGTGGCGCCGGAGCGGCGGCGCGAAGGCCGCGGCATCGAGGTCGGCCATATCTTCTATTTTGGCACGAAATACACCAAGGCGATGAACGCGACGGTGACCGGCCCCGATGGCGCGCCGGTGTTTCCCGAAATGGGCAGTTATGGCATCGGCGTGTCGCGCCTGGTGGGTGCCGTGATCGAGGCCAGTCATGACGCCGCCGGGATCATCTGGCCGGACGCCGTCGCCCCGTTCCGCGCCGCGATCCTCAATTTGAAAACCGGCGACGCCATTTGCGACGCGGTGTGCGCGAAACTCTACGCCGGCTGCAAGGGCGAGGCGTTGTACGACGATCGCGACGACCGCGCGGGCGTGAAGTTCAACGACGCCGATCTGATGGGCCATCCGTGGCAGATCATCGTCGGCCCGCGCGGCGCCGCTGCCGGCAAAGTCGAGCTGAAACGCCGCGCGACCGGGGAGCGGACGGAGATGACCGCCGACGACGCCTTGGCGAAAATCGCCGGCGCGACGGTCTGATCGCGCGTCATGTTCGGAGCCTTCGAACGGGCCATCGCCGGCCGCTATCTGCGCGCCCGCAAAGGCGAGCGATTCGTCTCCATCATCGCCATCTTCTCGCTGGTCGGCATCGCGTTAGGCGTCGCGACGCTGATCGTCGTCACCTCGGTCATGAGCGGATTTCAGACCGAGCTCGTGTCACGCTTTCTGGGCGTCAACGGCCACGCGACGATCGAGGCCTATGCCGGTCAGAAAATCGAGCGTTTTGAAAACCTCGCGCGCGAGATCCGGGCGCTGCCGGGGGTGGCCTCGGCGCAGTCGGTGCTGGATGGGCAGGTGTTGTTGAGCACGGAATCCAACGCCTCCCACGGCGGGTTGGCGCGCGGCATCAGCCAGGCGGATCTGCGGTCGCTGCACCGCATCAGCAATAATATCCTGGCGGGCAGCCTGGATGATTTCACCGGAGACAACGCGCTGGCGATCGGCCTCAGTTTCGCGGAATCGTACCGGGTCCAGATCGGCGATCTGGTGACGCTGATTTCGCCGCAGGGTGCCGCGACGGCGTTCGGCACCATTCCCCGCGTGCGCGCGTATAAAGTGGTGGCGATCTTCGACGCGGGCCTCGCCGAATATAACGCCTCCGTCGTGTTCCTGCCTTTGGGCGCCGCGCAAATCTTCTTCCAGAAGCCGGATGCGGTAACCCAGATCGAAATCCGCATGGACAACGCCGATGAGGTCGACAAACTGGTGCCGCGTCTGGTGCCCCTGGTCTCGGGCCGTCAGGTGCAGTTGCGCGACTGGCGCCATTCCAACGACGTGATCCTGAGCGTGCTGCAGGTGCAGAAGGACACCATGTTCATCGTGCTTGGCATGATCATCCTGGTCGCCGCGTTCAATGTCGTCTCATCCCTGATCATGCTGGTGAAGGACAAGCGCGCGGATATCGCGGTGTTGCGCACGATCGGCGCGAGTGCGGGATCGGTGCAGCGCATCTTCCTGATGTGCGGCGCCTTCGTCGGTGTCGCCGGCACGTTCATCGGCACCGCGCTGGGTGTGGCCGTCTGTCACAACATCGTCGCCATCCAGCGGATCATCGAGAATTTCACCGGTGGCCAGGTGTTCGATCGCTCGGTCTTCATGTTGAGTTCGCTGCCCGATACCGTGGATTGGGGCGATGTCGGCCGCGTCGTGCTTCTGGGCCTGACGCTGTCCGTGCTGGCGACGGTGTATCCAAGCTGGCGTGCCGCGCGCACCGATCCGGTGGAGGCGCTGCGTCATGAGTGATCCGTTGATCCTGAGCGACGTGCACCGCACCTATCGCGGCGAGGGCGGCGATCTGAACGTGCTGCGCGGCATCGATCTGACGCTGCGGGCGGGAGAGATCGTGGCGCTGGCGGCACCCTCCGGCGTCGGAAAATCGACCCTTTTGCACATCGCCGGATTGCTCGACCGCCCCGATCAGGGGATCGTGCTGGTCGGCGGCCGCGATGCCGGCGGCCTGCCGGACCGCGAGCGGACGGCGGTGCGGCGCGACACCATCGGCTTCGTCTATCAATTCCATCACCTGTTGGGCGAGTTCACCGCGCTGGAAAACGTCGCCATGCCGCAAATGATCGCGGGCGTCAGGCGGCGTGAGGCGGAGAAGCGGTCGGCCGCTTTGTTGGGCTCCTTCGGCCTCGGAGAACGGCTGAAACATTTGCCCGGCAAATTGTCGGGCGGCGAGCAGCAGCGGGTCGCCATCGCGCGGGCGCTGGCGAACCGGCCACAAATCTTGCTCGCGGATGAGCCGACGGGCAATCTGGATGTCGACACCGCCGAGCTGGTGTTCGCGGAACTGCTGTCGCGGGTGCGGGAGGCGGGGGTGGCGGCGCTGATCGCGACGCATAACCCCGATCTGGCGTCGCGCATGGACCGCGTGGTGGGGATCCGTGAGGGGAGGATCGTCGACATGACCCAGAACACCGCCAGGGACGCGGCCAGGGACGCGAGATGATCACGCGCGCACGGGCCGCCGTGCTGCGCGCGATCGGCGCGAAGATGACCATCGAGACGCTGGACGTGGGGCCGCTCGCGGCGGGCGATGTGCTGGTGCGGAACCGTGCCGCGAGCCTGTGTCATACCGATCTCGAAGCGATCGAGGGCGGGTTGACGATGGCGTTGCCCGCCGTGCTCGGTCACGAGGTGGCCGGTGAGATCGCCGCGATGGGCGCGGAGGTCGAGGATTTGGCGGTGGGCGACCGGGTCGTGCTGTCATGGAATCCGCATTGCGGCCGCTGTTTCTATTGCGCGCGGGCGCAGCCGATTCTGTGCGCGCCGTTTCTGGCCAATGGACCGCGCGGATTTCATTTCGATGGCAAGCCGCGGCTGACTTGCGAGTCCGTCCCCGTGCATCAGTTGATGTATCTGGGCGGGTTCTCCGAATATTGTGTCGTGCCGGAGCATGCCGCGATCCGCGTGCCCACGGCGATGCCCTTCGATCGCGCCGCGCTGATCGGGTGCGGGGTCATGACCGGCGTCGGCGCGGTGACGCGCGTGGCCAAACCGGCTTGGGGCGACACGGCGATGGTGATCGGCTGCGGCGCCGTCGGCCTGTCGGCGATCCAGGGCTGCGTCCTGGCGGGATGCGGCGCAATCATCGCCGTCGATCCCAACCCCGCGCGCCGTCAATTGGCGCTGGCGATCGGGGCGACGCGCGCCGTCGCGCCCGATGAGGCGATCGCCGCCGCGCTTGGCCTGAGCGAGGGCCGTGGCGCCGATCTGGTGGTGGAAGCCGCCGGACGCGCCGAGACGTTCCGCCTGTCCGTGGAAGCCGCGCGGCCCGGCGGCCAGGTCGTCTGGTTGGGCAAAATCGGCGCCGATGACGACGTCTCGTTCCGCTGGGGCAGTCTGATGCGGGAGAAGCGGATCGTGCGCAGTTCCTATGGCGGGGCCGACCCCGCGCGGGATTTTCCCATGCTGGCACAGGCGTATCTGGATGGGCGGTTGAAACTGGATGAGATGATCACGGCGCGCATCGGGCTCGAGGACATCAACGAGGGTTTCGCGGCGTTGAAGCGGGGGGAGGCGGTGCGCAGCGTCGTCATGTTCCCATGAAAACCTATGAGGGCGGGCGGAGCCTGGATGGCGCGGTCGTGACGGTCGACGGCGTCGTGCTGGATCCGCGGTTCGATCTGCGGCGGTTCAGCGCGATGGGGTTCGAATGGACCTATGAGGGCGATGGTCCAAGGCAACTGGCGCTGGCGCTGTTGGCGGATCATCTTGGAAACGATCAAAAAGCGTTGGCTTTGACGGAAGGGTTCATGCGCGATGTGGTGGCGGTGCTGGACAATGCGTGGCGGATGACGTCGGCCGATATCGACGCGGCGTTACCGGCGTGAGCGCCGCGCGCTGGATCGCCAGCGGCGGCGGAATCGGGTTTTTTCCGTTCGCGCCGGGAACGGTGGCCTCGGCGGCGGCGATCGTGATCGGGGCATGCGCGCTATGGTTGGGGCACGCGGTCCTGGCGGCGTTGATCGTCGTTACGTTTCTGGTGGGGCTTTGGGCCGTGCATACGGTCGAGGATAAGAGCGATCCGGGCTGGATCGTGATCGATGAATTCGTCGGGCAGTGGATCGCGCTTCTGGGCCTGGCGCATGTGCATTTATTAGGACTTATCGCCGCGTTCGTGTTGTTCCGGTTGTTTGACATTACCAAATTGGGGCCGGTGGGATGGGCGGATCGGCGGCATGACGCGGTTGGCGTGATGGCGGACGACGCGATCGCGGGGTTGCTGGCGGCGGTGATTGTGTTTGTGTTGGGGTGGTTGTTTCCGAGGTTGTGATGGGGCTTTGCCCCATGCCCCACCAAGAGGCCCAGTGGTCCATTGGGCCTGCTGGACCTCCACCAAGGGCGATAGCCCTTGGGATCCCAATCCGTTTGGGGTTTTAAGGGAGGGGGCCGTCACGGACGTTGCATCGGTCCGAGCGGCCCCCTCCCTTCAAACCCCAAAAAAACGGCGGTCCAGGGACCCTGTCCCTGGCGGAGGTCCAGGAGGCAGAGCCTCCTGGTGGGGATTAGGGCAAAGCCCCGCCACCCTTGAACCACCGCGACGCCAGGCGCACACTCCCCGCATGCCGAGGGATCACAGCAAAATCGACCGTCAAACCCCGGTCACCGAGCGCCTCGCGGCGGGCCGAACGCTGCGCAAAGACGTCGCGCGCGGCGCGCAATCCGACTGGTCCCCACCCGCCGATCGCGCCGATCCCGTCACGGCACTGGCCGATCACCTGCGGCACGGGCTCTCGCATTTATTGCCAATCCGCTATGAACGCATGGCGGCCTCGCCCGCCTCGTTCCTGCGCGGTGCCGCGTGTCTGATGGCCGCCGATCTGGCGCACACCCCCGCCAGCGGGCTGTGGGTGCAGGCGTGCGGCGACTGCCATCTGCATAATTTCGGCGTCTTCGCGACCCCCGATGGCGCGCCGATCTTCGATGTCACCGATTTTGACGAAACCCTGCCCGCGCCGTTCGAATGGGATCTGAAACGCCTCGCCACCAGCTTCGTTCTGGAGGCGGCGGCGCGCGATCTGCAGCCCAGAGACGGCCGTCACTTCGCCCGCACCGCCGTCATGGCATACCGCGTCCACATGCGCGCGCTGATCGCCCTGCCGCCGCTCGATCTGTGGCGCCGCCGGGTCGATATGCTGGAGGTCGTCGCCGCCGTTGAGGATCCGAAACAGCGCGAACGCGAATTGCGCCGCGCCGCGTCGTGGTCCGCGGTCGCGCAGGCGGGCTACCCCCATCTGATCGAAAAACGCCAGGGACGCTGGCGGATCATTCCCAAGCCGCCCTTGATCCTGCCGCTGGCCGGAACCGGCGACGATACGTTCGAGGTTTTGGCCCGCACCGCTTTCGAAACGTGGCGGCGATCGCTGAGCGAGGAACGGCGTCTGTTGATGGATCGCTACGAACTCGTGGATCTCGCGTTCAAGGTCGTCGGCATCGGCAGCGTCGGCACGTTCTGCGCGATCGGATTGTTCATGTCGGCGGACGGCGCGCCGTTACTGTTGCAGATCAAAGAGGCGCGGACCTCGGTGCTGGCGCCATACACGCGGCCCTCGATCTATCAAAATCAGGGACGCCGCGTGGTGGTCGGGCAGCGCATCCTGCAGGCGGAGAGCGATCTGTTTCTGGGCTGGACCGAGCAATCCGGCGACGATCAGCATTGTTACGTTCGCCAATTAAAAGACCCGCGGCTGGCGCGGATCGGGGACGAGCTGGCGGAAAATAACCTGGCGCATCACGCGACGTTATGTGGCGTGACCCTGGCGCGGGCCCATGCGCGCTCCGGCGATCCGGCGGCGATCGCGGGTTATATGGGAACCGGAAGCGCGTTCGACATGGCGATCACCGGTTTCGCCGTGGCCTATGCCGCGCAAACCCGGCGCGATTGGGGTTTGTTACGCGCGGCGATGAAATCCGGGCCGATCGTGGCGCGATCTCATACCAGTTGATGTAACCGATGACCCTTCCATCGGTTACATCAACTGGTATTGCGCGCCGGGTTGGCCGGCGGCGGTGCGCGAAATCAAGACCATACCAGCGGTCACTGGAAGTGACCGCTGGTATAACTGAAAAATCATCCGATCAGGCGCGGCGGCCTGACCGGATTGTTTCGAAGGTTCAGGGAACGTCCGGCTGGTCGCCCGCGCCGGGGTCGAACACGGTATCGGCCTCGGGCGGAACATCGTCCTCCGCGGCGCGGCCAACGGCCTCACCACGCGTCTGACGCTCGGCTTCCTCGGGGCTGCGGGCGACATTGACGGTCACCGCCAGCGATACCTCGGGGTGCAGGATCACGCGCACCTGCGCCAGACCCAACGTCTTGATCGGGTGGTTCAGGATCACCTGACTGCGGTCGACGGTCAGACCACCGGCGGCGCAGCCCTCGGCGATGTCGCGGTTGGAGACGGAGCCATACAGGCTGCCCGACTCACCGGCCTGACGGATGATCGTCACCGACATCCCGGCCACCCGTTCCGCGAGGCGCTCAGCCTCTTCCTTGCGGCGCAGGTTCTGGGCTTCCAGTTGGGCTTTCTGGCCGTCGAAGGTCGCCCGGTTCGCCGCGGTGGCGCGCAGGGCTTTCTTCTGCGGCAGCAGATAGTTGCGGGCGAAACCCGGCTTCACCTTGACGATGTCGCCCATTTGCCCAAGCTTTTCGACCCTTTGCAAAAGGATCAGTTCAACGGCGGCCATGTCCCGGCTCCCTTAAACGACGATGTAGGGCAGCAAGGCGAGGAACCGGGCGCGCTTGATGGCGACCGCGAGCTCGCGTTGCTTCTTGGCCGAAACGGCCGTGATCCGGCTTGGCACGATCTTGCCGCGCTCCGACAGGAAGCGCGACAGCAGACGCACGTCCTTATAGTCGATCTTCGGCGCGGCCGCGCCCGAGAACGGGCAGGATTTGCGGCGGCGATAGAAGGGGCGGCGGGCGCCAACGGCGGCACGCCGTCCGGCGGGGGATACTTCCGCGCTGTCTGACATGATGCTTACTCCTCGTCGCCGGCGCCGAAGGGCGGGGCGAATTCGTCACGGGCGCGGAATTCCTCGCGGTCGTCATAACCGCGGCGGCGGCCGCTGTCGAAACGTCCGGCGGGCTTGGGTCCGCGGAACGTCCGCTCCCGCTCGTCGGATTTGCGCGACAGGATGGCTGACGGGGCTTCGTCGAGTTCCTCGATGCGGATGGTCATGAGCCGCAACACGTCCTCATTGAGGCCGAGTTTCCGCTCCATCTCATTGATGAAGGTGGATTTCGCGTCCATGGTCAGCAACATATAATGCGCTTTCCGGTTCTTCTTGATCCGGTAAGCGAGGCCGCGCAAACCCCAATACTCGCGCTTTTTGACCGAACCGCCTTCAGCCTCCAGCTCAGTCCCGATCTCATCCGCGATCAGTTCCACCTGGGCCTGCGTGACGTCGTTCCGTGTAATGAACACGGTTTCGTATAATGGCATATGCGTCTCCCTCTGGCTGCGTTCAGCTCCCGGCCTGGATCGGGCCGCGCGCGGGGTTGCGCGTGAGCATAGCCGCGGACGATGCCATCGCCCCCGGCAGGGAAGGCGGGGCTTGAAGCATGGATCGGGGGGCGGCGCAATGGTGTTGTCGCGCAGAGGGGGGCGGGGGGTGGCGGAAAGGGGTTCCGCCCGGTTCCCGCCAGAACGCCTTCCGGGGTGGGCGTGACGCACCTCCCCCCACGCCAAAATTTTCCGCCCCCCCCTGAAACGCAGCCGCGATGTAACCATTCAACCGCTCAATACAGACGCGCCCGCCACCGACGATAATCTCGCCTTCCTTTCAACTTCGTAAACCAGACCGGCGGATTTTTGAAACCCGCCCGAGGCCAGGAGACACGAACCGATGTTGGACCACTGGTTTCTGACCCAGGCCGTGCCGCTGACGCTCTGCCAGCCCTACCACCCCGTCACCTGGCTGGTCATCGGATCCTGTCTCGCCGCCGCCTTCGCCGCTTATACCGCCTTCGATATGATCGCCCGCGCCCGCCAGGTCACCAGCCGCGCCGAACACGGCCTGTGGCTCGCCACCGCCGGCCTCTCGATGGGCCTCAGCATCTGGGTCATGAACATCGTCTCGATGCTGGTGGTGGAGGTGCCCCTCCCCCCGCAACTCGATCTGCCGCTGACCGCGCTTTCGGGCGTGTTCTCCGTGCTGACCGCGATCCTGGCGTTCAAACTGATGATGGACGATGGCGGCAAGCGCGGCCGTCTCGTGCTCGCGGGCATCTGCCTCGGCGGCGGCATCGCGCTCACGCATTACACCGGCATGGCCGCGCTTCGGATCCCCGCGCATATTTATTACGATCCCTGGATGTTCGCGTTTTCCGTCGTGGTGCCGGTCATTCTGGCCATCGCCGCGCTGTTGGCGTTATCCACCGTCCCGCTGTTCGGCCCCCGCCACGTCGTTCTCGCCCGCACCGCGGGGGCCGCCGTCATGGGCATGGCCGTCGTGCTCATGCACTACACCGGCATGTTCGCGACCAATTTCTGCGCGGTACCCGAAACGATCGACCCCGCCGCCTTCGTCGAATCCTCACTCCGCACCCCCGCGATCGCCATGGGCTCCATCCTGCTGTTCGGCCTCGCGTTGATCGCCGCCTTGTTCGATCGCCGCGTGGAACGCGCCGAGGGGTTCCTGCGCGAATCGATCGACAGCCTGCCCGAAGGGTTCGTCATCTTCGACCGCGAGGCCCGCTTCGTCCTGTGCAACGAAACCTGGCGCCGCTTCACCCGCGGCAACGCCAAACTGCTGAAACCCGGCGCCAAACTGGAAGACATCCTGCGCGACGATTTCCGCCGCGGCATTTTCGCTGACACCGGCATCGACGAGGACGCCTGGATCGCCGGGCAAACCCGCATCCGCCTCGACAAAACCCATGCGTCGGAGCAGCAACTCGCCGACGGAACCTGGGTTTCGATCACCAACCGCGGCATGGAAAACGGTTCCATCGCCGGTCTGTGGCTGGACATCACCGAGCGCAAAGCCGCCGAAGCCGTCCTGCGCGAGGAAAAGAAACGTCTCGACCTCGATATCTCCACTTTGCGCTCGACCCGCGTGGCGTTGCTCGAACGCGAAAAACGCATGGACCGCGCTCAGGAAATCACCGGCACCGGCACGTGGGAGTTCGATGCCGCCACGGAACGGATGCTCTGGTCGCGGGAAATGTATCGCCTGCGGGACATCACGCCCGAGCCGCTGGAACACGGCATCCGTCCCGTCTCCCTGGGCGTGCACCGCGACGACGCCGGCCGGTTCGAGGATTGGCTGAAGCGGCTGCGCATGGGCCTGGCCCCGGATCCGATCGAATACCGCCTGGCGCGGCCCGACGGGCAAGACTGTATCGTGCTGGCGGATGCGCGCGGCGTCAGCCATGCCGACGGCGCGCTGATGAAAATCGTCGGCACGGAATGCGACGTCACCGAACGCCGCCTGATCGATCAGCAACTGATACAGGCACGCCGCCTGCGCGTCGCCGGTCATCTCGCAGGCGGATTGATCCAGAATTTTAACAATCATTTGGGCGTCATCATCGGCCACCTCGATCTGGCGGCGGATCAGGCGGCACCCGGCACGGCGATCGCGAAATGGTGCCTCGCCGCGCGCGAATCAGCGCTCGACGCCGCCGACATGGTCAAAAGCCTGGTGAATTTCGCCGAAGCGAAGCGCCTGGATCACAACGACACGGCGGATACCAGCGCCGCGCTCGCGAACCTGCTGCCGATGGTCAAACACGCGATCGGGGGCAAGGCGCTGCTGGAATCGCGGCTGGATCAGGGGTTGTGGTCGCCGGATACCGCCGACGACCAACTGGAAACCGCGTTGGTCGATCTGGTCGGACTGGCGCGCGACGCGCTGCCCGCCGGTGCGACGATCGCGATCGCGGCCGCGAATAAAACCATCGGCACCAACGTGATCACGTCCAGCGGCACGCTGCCGCCCGGCGATTATTTGACCGTCGCCGTCAGCGGCGAAACCATCGAGAACAGCACGCCCGACCAGGCCCTGGCGCACATCGCCAGCCTCGACACCATCATCGACCGCATCACCCGCGCGCGCGGCGCCGTCGATCTCGAGGGCACCGCCGGACAGCCCATGTCGGTCCGCCTCTGGCTGCCCGCGTCCGGCCGCGACACCGGCACACTCCCTCTCGGCGGCCCGCCGGCGCACATCCTGATGGTCGAGGCCAACCCGGAAATGCGGGCGATGGGCGCCAGCATCCTGCGCGGATTGGGCCACGAGGTCTCGCTCGCCGCTACCGGCGTCGAGGCGATGGAGATGATCGAAACCGGCCAGCCCTTCGATCTGTTATTCTCCGATGTGGCGATGCCCGGCGCGCTGAACGGTCTGGCGCTGGCGAAAGCGGCGCGGGCGCGCGATCCCGATGTCCGGGTGCTGTTTTCCTCGGGTTTCGCCAATCCCGCCGCGTTGCGCTTTCACATGGGCGATCTCGGCGCCGATGTCATTCGCAAGCCGTATCGACGGCACGATCTGATCGAACTCGTGCGCGCCAATCTCAGAAAATCGCGGGGACAACGCACCCAGCGGCCGGTCCTGCTGAACGCGTTTGGCGATCCCTGGCGGGAATAATGGACGGTCGGATCATGCCGCCGGCAAATGCGCCAGCAACTTATCCAGCGTGACAGGATAATCCCGCACCCGCGCGCCCGTCGCGTTGTAAACCGCGTTTTCCCAACCCATGGGTTGGCGTGTTCCTGCTGCTGATGGCGCCGTTGCTGCTGATGGTTCGCCTGATGCGCGACCCCAGGAAACTCGTCCCCTGGTACAATGCCACCGGCACCAGTCTTTACGTGATCGGCATGCTGGTCACCGCCTTCGCGCCGCGGTCCATGCCGGTGGGAGGCCTCTGATGGTTGCACTCGAAACCTTCGCCGCCGTTGTGGCCGGCGGCGGTCCGGCGGAGCCACCGCGGCGGGCGCCTCGCGGCATTGGCCGTCGCCGAATTCCTGCTCAGCGGCGAGGTGAAGGCATTGCGATCCGCGCGGCGGCGTTTCATGCGCGCCCA
>JAYVXQ010000073.1:0-8218 GCA_043785025.1 Acetobacteraceae bacterium | reverse complement strand
TTCCCAACGATAACAAGCCGTCGTAGCCGGTTTGGCGCAGGGCTTCCATGAAACTCAGGATCGGGAAATCGCCCTGGCCCGGAAAATTGCGGAAATGGCGGCTCCAGGACAAATAATCCATTTCCAACAACGGCGCGTCGGCGAGTTGCACCAGGAAGATCCGGTCGCGGGGGATCGAGGGCAAGGTGCGCAGTTTGGTCTTACGGGCGAAGATGTGGAAGCTGTCGAGCACGAGGCCAACGGCGGAATGATCGGCGCGGCGGACGACTTCCCAGGAGTCGCGAAAATCGTGGATGTGGCGGCCCCAGGCCAGCGCCTCGAACCCGACGCGCAGGCCGCGTTTGGCGGCGCGCTCGCCCAATGCGTGGAAATCGGCGGCGGCGCGATCGAGCCCGCCCAGACTGTCGGGGGCGACGTTGGAGCAGACCATCAGCAGGTCGCAGCCGAGTTCGGCCATGAGATCGAATTTGCGCTCGGCGCGGGCGAAGGCGCGGTCGCGTTTGTCGCCTGGCATGCCCTCGAAATCGCGGAAGGGTTGAAAGGTGACGATGTCCAGGCCGAGATCGGCGGCGGCGCGGCGGATGTCGCGCGGGGTGCCGTTGAAAGACAGCAGATCGTTTTCGAAGATCTCAACGCCGGTGAAGCCCGCGTTGGCGATGGCCTGGAGCTTTTCATCCAGCGCGCCGCTGAGGCAGACGGTGGCGATGGCTTTTCTCATGGGGCCAGGGCCGCGTCGCGGGCGGTCAGGGCGTCCTGGAACACGCGGCGCATGCGATCGACGTCGGGCTCGAGACCGGTGAACAGGCGGAAGGCGTCGACGGCCTGCCAGACGCACATGCCGCCGCCGGTCAGGGTGCGGGCGCCTTTGGCGGCGGCGGCTTTGATCAGCTCGGTTTCCATGGGCGTGTAGATGACGTCGGCGATCCAATGATCGGCGCGCACCGCGGCCATCGCCACGGGATTGCCGGGAAAGCCGGTCATGCCGATCGGGGTGGCGTTGGCGATGCCCGCGGCCGAGGCGATGTCCTGCTCCAGATCATCGGCGAGGCGGGCGCTTCGGGGGCCGAAATGGGCCACGATATCGGTGGTCAGCGCCATCGCCCGCGCCATGTCGCGGTCGTATACGATCAGGGTTTTCAGGCCGAGGTCCATCAGCGCGAAGGCGGCGGCGCTTCCGGCCCCTCCCGCACCAACCAGGACGGCGGTTTTGCCCTCGGCGGCGGCGCGGCCCAACCCGTCCTCGAAGTTCAGGCGGAAGCCGCCGCGGTCGGTGTTGTGGCCGGTCGTGTGGCCGTCGCGCGCGATAACGACGGTGTTGACGGCGCCGGTTTGGCGGGCGTCGGGGGAGAGCGCGTCGAGCAGGGGGATGACGTCTTGTTTGAAGGGAAAGGTGATGTTGACGCCGCTGAAGCCGGTGATTTTGACGGCGGCGAACAGGGATTTGAGAGAGCGGTTGGGGAGTTGGCCGACATCCATCAAATGGTAATGACCGGTGATGCCGGCTGCGGCGAAGGCGTCGATTTGCATCGCCGGGGTCAGCGATTTCATGATGTTGTCGCCGATCAGTCCGATCAGTGCCTGTCGGTTGATCATCGCGCGTGCTCCGTGCCCCTGCTGGGCTCAGGATGCCGGAGGAGGATTTTGGCGGCAAGGGTGGGGAGGAGATCTGGGCTTCCAGCCCAGACCCCACCAGAAGGCCCAATGGACCCTGGGCCTTCTGGTGGGGTCCGGGGTGAAACCCCGAATGTCCTCCACCGGGGATTGCCGGATGAATGACGGACCAGCACTTTAGCCGTTCGTTAAAGGGGAACGGCTATGAAACTGTCCGAGATCGCACAGGTCGTGCGCAGCAAAAACGCCGGTCCGCGGCGGCTGACACTGGATGTGATGTTCGCGAATGACGCGGATTATCAGCGCGTGGCGCAATCCCCGGCGATGGGGGTGGCGGCGATTGGGCTGCTGTATCGCGTGCCCGCCGATCAGGTCACGATCATTCCCTATGCCGCCGGACGGGCGATCAAGATCGTGCTGGCGCGCGCGCTGATGGCGGGCGATCCGGGGGATGTCGATGTTTATGGCGCGCAGCAGCATTCGCCGCTGCTGGGGATCGAGATATGAGCGCCTCGGGGCGGGTGCTGGCGGCGCTGCGCGCGGCGCGGCGGCCGTTGCGGTTGTTGGGGGCCTCGGGGCAGTTGGGTTATGGGATTCCGACGCCGGGATTTAACGCGGGTCTGGCGTGGAAGCCGGACATGATCGGGTGCGACATGGGCTCGATCGATATCGGGCCGGCGTATCTCGGGAAGGGGGAGATGGCGACCTCGCCCGAGGCGACGCGGCGGGATTTGCGCAAGGTGCTGCACGGGGCGCGCGATCTGGACGTGCCGTTGGTGATTGGCTCGGCGGGGTCGGCGGGGGCGGGACCGCATCTGGAGGCGACTCTGGCGCTGCTGCGGGATATCGCGCGGACGGATGGGCTGCGGTTTCGCATGGCGGTGATCCGGGCCGACATGGCGCGGCCGATGCTGCTGGAGGCGTTGCGCGGCGGGCGGATCGCGGGGTTCGACGGGATGCCCGAATTGACCGGGGAAGAGATCCGGGAGGCCTCGCATATCGTGGGGCAGATGGGCACGGGCCCGTTCCGGCATGCGCTGGAGGCGGATGTCGATGTCGTGATCGCGGGACGGGCCTGCGACACCGGGATTTTCGCCGCGTTGCCGTCGCTGTTGGGGTTTCCCATGGGGCTGGCGATGCACATGGCCAAGATCATCGAATGCGCGTCGCTGTGCTGTGTGCCCGGCGGGCGCGATCCGATCATGGCCGAGTTGGACGATGAGGGGTTTGTGCTGGAAAGCACCAATCCGGAACGGCGGGCGACCCCGACCTCGGTCGCCGCGCATAGCCTGTATGAGCAGTCGGATCCGTTCACGGTGCAGGAGCCGGACGGGATGCTGGATTTATCACAGGCCCGGTACGAGGCGGTGGACGATCGGCGGGCGCGGGTGTCCGGGGCGATCTGGCGGGAGACGACGCGGCCGACGATCAAGCTGGAGGGGGCACGGTTCATCGGGGAGCGGGCGGTGCTGCTGGCGGGCGCCGCCGATCCCACGTTCATTGCGCGGAGCAAGGAGATTTTGCCGCGGTTGTCGGATCTGGTGCGCGATCTGGTGTGTGAGGATCAGGCTCAGGACTACACGCTGCGCTGGCGGGTTTATGGCGTCGATGGGGTGCGGATGGTGGTGCCGGAGCATGAGGCGCCTCCGGGTGAGGTGTTCATCATGGGTGAGTGCATCGCGCCGACGCGGGAGCGGGCGTCGGAGGTGGTGCGGACATGCAAGCAGTATTTGTTGCATTTCGGGTATCCGGGCCGGTTGTCGACGGCGGGGAATTTGGCGTTTCCGTTCACGCCGCCGGAGGTGTCTCTGGGGCCGGCGTACCGGTTCAGTGTTTATCATTTGCTGTCGGTGGATGATGTGGATGCATTGTTTCCGGTGGGGGTGGAGGCGGTGGGGTAGGAGCGGGCTCTGCCCGGGTCCGCCAGGAGGCTCTGCCTCCTGGACCTCCGCCAAGGGCGATAGCCCTGTCATGTAAATAGACCGGAGAGCGGCGTTGGAGAGAGGAAAAATCTTCCAAACTGCCGATGAAGAAAATTTACTGCCAAAGCGGTGCGGCCGGCCGCTGGGCGACTTGGATCCCGATCCGTTGGGGCCAGGGAATGAGGTGGCCGTCCACGACGTTGCAACGTCCGTGTCGGCCCCCTCATTCCCTGGCCCCAAAAAGACGGCGGTCCAGGGACCCTGTCCCTGGCGGAGGTCGAGGAGGCAGCGCCTCCTCGCGGGTCTGGGCGCGGAGCCCAGTACTTGAAACCCCCCTCCCCATGCCCATTATCCAATGGGTGTCGCGGCCCAATCCCACAAGATGATCGACCTGACCGCCTTCAACCTGGCGCGAGCGCAATTCGCGTTCACGGTCATGTTCCACATCGTCTTTCCGGCGCTCTCGATCGGCCTCGCCAGTTATTTGGCCGTGCTGGAGGCGCTGTGGCTGCGCACCGGACGCCAGGTTTACATCGATTTGTTCCGGTACTGGCTGAAGGTGTTCTCGCTGTCATTCGGGATGGGCGTCGTCTCCGGCCTCGTGATGTCATATCAGTTCGGCACCAATTGGGGCGCGTTCTCCGATAAGACGGGCCCGGTGATCGGGCCGATCATGGGCTATGAGGTGCTGAGCGCGTTTTTCCTGGAGGCGGGGTTTCTGGGCGTCATGCTGTTCGGGCAGCAGCGGGTCGGGCGGTACGTGCACTTTGGCGCCACCTGTGTGGTCGCGTTCGGCACGTTGTTGTCGGCGTTCTGGATCCTCGCGGTGAATTCCTGGATGCAGACGCCCGCCGGTTTCGCGATCGCGCCGGACGGGCGGTTTTTGCCGATCAGCTGGTGGGAAATTATTTTCAACCCCAGTTTTTCGGTGCGGTTTCCGCATATGGTGCTGGCGTCATATCTGTCCACCGCGTTCGTCGTCGGCGCCACCGGCGCGTGGCATGTGTTGCGCGACCGGTATAACGAGGGCGCGCGGATCATGTTTTCCATGGCGTTGTGGATGGCGGCTCTGGTGGCCCCGGCTCAGGTGGTCATGGGCGATATTCATGGGTTGAACACGCTGCGGTATCAGCCCGCCAAGATCGCCGCGATGGAAGGGCATTTCGAAACCCAGCGCGCCGCGCCGCTGATCCTGTTCGGCCTGCCGAACGCGGAGCAAGAGCGGGTCGATTACCAGCTCGCCATTCCCGGCCTGTCGTCGCTGATCCTGACGCATGACTGGAACGGCGAGGTGAAGGGCCTCAAGGCGTGGCCGGTGCGGGACCGGCCGAACGTGATGCTCGTGTTCTGGTCGTTCCGGGTGATGATCGGGTTGGGTTTGGCGATGATGGGCGTTGGGGTGATCAGTCTTTGGTTGCGCTGGCGTGGGACGCTTTACGAAACCCGGTGGTTGCAGCGGATCATTGTCGTGATGGCACCCTCTGGGTTGATCGCTTTGCTGGCGGGATGGGTCACGACCGAGGCGGGACGGCAGCCGTATACGGTTTATGGGTTATTGAGAACTTCGGACAGCCTGTCGCCGATCGGCGCGGCCGGTGTGGGTGTGTCGCTGGCGGCGTTCGTGGTGGTGTATCTGCTGGTGTTCGGCGCCGGGGTTTATTTCATGCTGCGGTTGATGGCGCATCCGCCGATGCCGGGGGAAACCGGCCCGAGACCCGGGCAACCCACGCACGCGGCCGGACTGACGCCTGGTCCCGCGCTGAGCGCCGAGCCGTGACCCTCGACCTTCCCTTGATCTGGGCTTGTCTGATCGCGTTCGCGGTGCTGGCGTATGTGGTGTTGGACGGGTTCGATCTGGGTGTGGGGATCCTGTTCGCGGCCGAGCGGGAGGACGCGGACCGGGATTTGATGGTCAACTCCATCGCGCCATTTTGGGACGGTAACGAAACCTGGCTGGTACTGGGCGGCGGCGGCCTGTTCGCGGTGTTTCCTTTGGCCTACGCGACCATCATGCCGGCGTTGTATCCCGCGATCATCGGCATGCTGCTGGCGCTGATTTTTCGCGGGGTCGCGTTTGAGTTCCGGTTTCGCGCGCAAACCAAAAGAGGACGGGCGCTTTGGGATGTGTCGTTCTGGTTGGGCTCGACCGTGGCCGCGTTCTGTCAGGGGCTGGCTCTGGGCGGGTATTTGCAGGGCATCAAGGTCGTCGATCGCGCCTACGCGGGCGGGTGGTGGGATTGGTTGAGTCCGTTCACCGTTTTTTGCGGCGTGGCTTTGGTGGTGGGGTACGCGCTTCTGGGCGCGACCTGGCTGATCTGGCGGACCGAGGGGAATTTGCAGGATCGGTTCCGGCGTTATGCGCGCGTGTTGGGCGTCGTCACCCTGGCGCTGATCGGCGTGGTCAGTCTGTGGACGCCGTTTTTGCATCCGTCCTTCGCGGCGCGCTGGTTCGGCTGGCCGGGGATCGCGCTGACCAGTCCGGTGCCTCTGGCGGTCGCGCTACTGGCGTGGCGGGGCTGGCTCGGTCTGGCGCGCGGCGATGAGCTGGCGCCGTTTTTGTGCGCTCTGGGCTGGTTCGTGCTGTGTTTCCTCGGATTGGGTATCAGCCTGTTTCCGCTGATCGTGCCGCCCGAGATCGATATCTGGACCGCCGCCTCGCCACCCGAGAGTTTGATGTTTCTGCTGGTGGGCGCGTCGGTGCTGGTGCCGGTGATTTTGATCTATACCGGCGTGTCTTATTGGGTGTTTCGTGGGAAGGCCCGGTCCGACCTGCATTATTGAACGCGCGATTTCTCGCCCGCTTTAAGAACTTCTTAATCGTTTCGCGCGACCTTCTCTCGCGGACTTCCCCGCCAGCACCAGGGGAATCCGTCCGGGAGACGAGGTCATGCGCATTGAACCGATACGTTGGCGGCCGGATAGCGGATGGTCCGGCGTCGATGCTGACGCCGGCCTGATCCTGTATTTCGGATCGGTCGACGCGATCGAGGCGGCCGAGGCGCCGGCTTTTTTAACCCGTCACGCGCCGCGCGCCGCCGTTTTGGGCTGCAGTACCGCGGCGGGGATTTTGGGATCCGACATCGATGAAGACGGCGTCGTCGGGGTCGTCTGCCGGTTCCAGAACACGACCGTCCGCCTGGTGGAGGCGGAGGTGCCGGATGCCGGGTGCTCGGCCGGGGCGGGCCGCGATCTGGGACGGGCCTTGCGCGGCGAGGGGCTCGCGGGCGCGCTGGTCTTGTCCGATGGGGTCAATGTGAACGGCAGCGCGATCGCCGAGGGGATGGTCGAGACGTTGGGGATGCACGTGCCGGTCAGCGGCGGCCTGGCGGCGGATGGCGCGATGTTCGCCCGGACGCTGGTCGGCGCGGGTGGTGTGGCTGGCACGGGACGGGCGGCGGCGTTGGGATTTTACGGCGGGGCGCTGCGGTTGGCGCATGCCTCGGCGGGCGGGTGGGAGGCGTTTGGGCCACGGCGGCGGATCACCCGATCGCATGGCTGCGTGCTGGAGGAACTGGACGGCAAGCCGGCGCTGGCGCTGTACGAACGGTATTTGGCCGAGGAAGCGGCGGGGTTGCCCGCGACCGCGTTGTTCTTTCCGCTGATGGTCTGGGATCCGGATTGTCCCGAGGAAACCCGGGTGCGCACGGTGCTGTCGATCGACCGCGAGCGGGGGACGATGACCTTCGCGGGCGACATTCCCGTGGGCTGGGGCGCGCAGCTGATGCGCGGCAACCTGGATGGGCTGGTCGCGGGCGCGGGCATGGCGGGCCAGATCGCCCGCGACCGCTTCGAAAAGCCGGTCGGCGCGGATACGCTGGCGTTGCTGGTGAGTTGCGTCGGCCGCCGTTTGTTGATGGGGCAGCGCACCGCCGAGGAACTGGAAGCCGTCGGCGACGCCTTGGGCTCGGGCGCGCGGCGCGTCGGATTTTACTCGCATGGCGAGATCGCGCCCAGGGCACAGTGCGGGAGGGCGATGTTGCATAATCAGACGATGACGGTGACGTTGATTTCCGAGCTGTCATGACATCTCCGGGCGCCCGTTTGTTCCGCCGTCAAATGGCGTATGCCGGCCAGCGGGACGGCGGGGTCGATCTGGACCGGTTGGGCCAGTTGGTGATCAGCGCCTATGGCGAGTCGGAGGCCGATCAGCGGCGGACCCGGCGGGCGGCGGAGGTGATGGCGGCCGAGTTGGAGGAGGTGAACGCGACGCTGGAGCAGACGGTAACGGCGCTGCGGGCGCAAAATCTTCGGTTCGGCGCGGCGTTGGACAACATGGCGAACGGGCTGGCTCTGTTTGGTCCGGACGGCAATCTGGTGGTGAGTAACCGGCGTCAGTTCGAGATTTTGGGTATCGACCCGGAGCGGGTGCCGGCGCAGTGCGATCTTCAGGGTTTTCTGCAAGCGAGTGGGGTCATTTCGGAACGGCTGCTCCAGGATCATCTGAGCCTCGCGGAGGCGCGCGATGGGCATGAGGGCGAGTTGCAGCAGACCTTGCTGGATAATCGCGACATCCGCGTCGTGCTGCGCCGGACAGCGGATGGCGGGTTCCTGACCAGTTGCGAGGACGTGACCGAACGCAACCGCGCGGTCGCCCGGATCGCGTTCCTGGCCTATCATGACACGCTGACGAAACTGCCCAACCGGGTGCTGCTGCGTGAGCGGTTGGAGGAACGGCTGCGATTGGG
>JAYVXQ010000072.1:0-8250 GCA_043785025.1 Acetobacteraceae bacterium | reverse complement strand
GCGCAAAACCAAAAGGATACCTGGGTTTCGGAGAAATCCGGGTATACGCGCCCAGGGTTGGTGTGGCGGCGGGCGCAAAACCAAAAGGATACCGGGATTTCGGAGAGATCCGGGTATACGCGCCCAGGGTTGGTGTGGCGGCGGGCGCAAAACCAAAAGGATACCGGGATTTCGGAGAAATCCGGGTATAGCATCCCCCATTGCCGCGATAAGGAGCCGCCCTATGAACGAGATCCCGGAAATCCATGGTTTGCGCGATTACCCGCTGGCGCGCCGTGGTCTGATGATGACCGGCCTGATCAGCGGCTTCACCCTCGCCACGCAACGGGTCGAGGCGCAGGCGATCACGACCCCGCCGGACGGGCTGGTGGTGGGGGAGGCGAAGATCCCGACCTCGGACGGCGACTTGCCGGCCTATTTCGCGCGGCCCGCGTCGGGAACGACATTCCCGGTCGTTCTGGTGAACGAGGAGATTTTCGGCGTTCACGAATATATCAAAGACGTGTGCCGCCGTCTGGCGAAAGCCGGGTATATGGCGGTCGCGACCGAGTATTACGCGCGTCTGGCCGACCTGTCGAAAATGACCGATGTGAAGGAGATTATCGGCACCGTCATCTCCAAGGCCCCGGACGCGCGCTATCTGGCCGACGCCGACGCCTCTTTGATCTGGGCTGGCGCCAATCACGGCGATCTGGACCGCGTCGCGGTGATGGGATTCTGCCGGGGCGGACGCCAAACCTGGCTGATCGCCGAGCACAACCCGCGCATGAAAGCCGCCGCCGCGTTTTACGGACCCGTCGCCGGCGCGACCTCCGACATTCAGCCGAAAACCGCCGCCGAGGGCGCCGATCAGTTGAAATGCCCGCTTCTGGCCCTCTACGGCGGTCAGGATCCTGGCATCAAAGTGGAAGATGTCGCCGCCGCCGAGGCGAAAGCCAAAGCCGCCGGCAAAACCGTCGAACTGGTCGTGTATCCCGACGCGCCGCACGGCTTCCACGCCGACTACCGCCCGAGTTACCGCAAAGAAGCCGCCGAGGACGCCTGGCGGCGGATGCTGGTGTGGTTCGCCTCGCACGGTGTACCCTCGGGAGCCAAGGCATGATCCTCGCCGGAAAGGTGGCACTGGTCACCGGTGCGGCGAGCGGGATCGGCAAGGCCTGCGCCGCGGCATTGGCCGAGGCGGGAGCGCGTGTCGTCGTGGCCGATATCAACGCGAGCGGCGCTCAGACAACCGCCGACGGCATAACGGCGTTCCAGCGCGAAGCCGTGGCCGTCGCGGCCGATGTCGGCGATGTCGGCCAGATCGATACCATGGTGATGCAGGCGCTGGCCGCGTTCGGCCGCATCGACATCCTGGTGAACAACGCGGGCGTGACCCGCCGCGCCGACATCATGGACGTGACCGAGGCCGACTGGGATCGCATCCACCGCGTCAACGCCAAGGGCGTCTTCTTCTGCCTGCAACGCGTCGCGCGGGAGATGATCCAGTTGGGCGGCGGGCGGATCATCAACATCGCCTCGATCGCCGGCAAGGGCTACGCCGGCACGTCGAACGCCGCCTACGCCGCCAGCAAGGGCGCGGTGATCAGCCTGACGAGGACCGCCTCCCAGCAACTGGCGAAATACGGCATAAACGTGAACTCGGTCTGTCCCGGCGTAACGAAAACCGCGCTGTGGGAGGCGAGTGTCGCCGTTCGGGCCAAGGATCAGGGCGTGTCGGTGGAGGAAATGACCCTCCGCCTCAACGCCGATATTCCGATCGGGCGGGCGAACGATCCCGAGGATATCGCGGCCATGGCCGTCTTCCTGGCCTCGCCTGGCGCGCGCAACATCACGGGACAGAACTACAACGTGGATGGCGGGCTGATCCCGCAATAACCCGCGGTCATTCGGCGGCGGCCAATGGGGTAGACGCGGGAACAGCCCAAGGCCAGCCGATCCGCCGGAGCGCCAGCAGCAGGACCCCCAGACTGACCAACGGCCCCATCGGCACATGCCAGGCCGCCGCCGCGATATAGGTCACCAGCCCCCCCGCGTAGACCGCGGCCAAAGCGGTCTTCTCCCACGGCAAAAACCCGCGCGCATGGGCGTCCCGGGTCAACCACCCCAGCGCGACCAGCAGCAATAAATGGTCATATAAAATCGCCATCGGCACGGCCAGCATCGTCGCCGGTAGCAGCGCCGCCGCTTTAAGCCCGTCGCTCGCCCCACCCCGCCAGATCAGCGCGATCAGCAGCACCATCGCCCCGCTGACCACCGCCTGCGTCCGGTAGGCGACAGCCGCGTCGAACCCCATCAACCGCATCCCGCCAAACGGCGTCACCATCCCCGCGTAGTCGATCCGGCCCGAGGCATAGACCGCGTCCGAGCCACTGAAGGCCATCAGGTAAGCCTGCCACGTGTCAACTCCAAACAGCGCCACCGACACCAGCACCAGCGCCGCGACCGTGCCCCCCGCCGCCAGAAAAGCGCGCCAATGCCCGCCCAACGCCAGCCCCACCGGAGCCAGCAACCCGAAATGCGGCTTGTAACACAGCAACCCCAGCAAAACCCCCGCCAGCATCGGCCGCCGCGCGACCAGCAACGTGAACCAGCCAAACAGCGTGGCCGTCAAAAACGCGTTCTGACCCAAACCAAATGTCCAGAAGATCGCCGGAAACCCCAGCACCGGCCCAACCCACGCCCAACCCTCAGCGCGCAAAACCCGCCGTATCATCAGCACGAACGCCGCCAATGTCACGACCTCGAAAACATAGAACGCCACGAAATACGGCAGCACTGCCAGCGGCGCGCACAGCAGCATGAACACCGGCGGATAAAAGAAGAACTGATACGGCGCGCCCGCCACGGTAAACCGTTGCTGCATCAGAAAATGCGCCGCCTGGTCATAGGCCAGCGACGGCGTGCCCGCCAAAGCCAGTTTTCCCGCCGCATAGAAGCTGACGAAATCGCTGGAGGTTTTCGAAACCTCGGCCGTGATGACCCCGTGCTGCCACAGCGCCAGCATGATCAGAATGGACAATTGCACCAGCAACAGAAGATGGCCGGCCATGACGATCCGGTCGCGGGTCATCCAGCGCGCCCGCCGCAATGCGTTGATGAAAGGCGCGCGCGCCATGGGTTCAGCTTCCGGTCCGGTATGGGACCAGTTTGCGCCGGAACGGGTTCACGAAAGGTTTCAATTCGTGGCGCCTTGCCATCGGTCTCCGGCGTGTGTTTGCTAACGGATC
This sequence comes from Acetobacteraceae bacterium, assembly GCA_043785025.1. GTDB lineage: Bacteria > Pseudomonadota > Alphaproteobacteria > Acetobacterales > Acetobacteraceae > Rhodopila. The sequence continues at coordinate 5,020 of JAYVXQ010000072.1, read as the reverse complement.
GTTCGCCCACCGGAGTCGCCGCCATTGGCCTATGCCCTGCAGCAACTGATCAACGGCGTCACACTGGGCATGATCTACGGGCTGATCGCGGTCGGCTACACCATGGTTTACGGCATCATCGGCATGATCAACTTCGCCCATGGCGACATCTTCATGATCGGCGCCTTCCTCTCCCTGATTTCGCTTCTGGGCCTCGCCTCGTTCGGCATCACCGCTGTACCGATCGCGCTGGCCCTGACCTTGCTGTTCGCGGCCGGGCTGGCGGCGCTCTATGGCTGGACGGTGGAGCGTGTCGCCTACCGCCCCCTACGCGGATCCTACCGCCTGGCACCCCTGATCAGCGCCATCGGCATGTCGATCACCCTGCAAAATTTCGTGCAGGTCAGCCAGGGCGCAAGGGTGAAACCCATGGACGCGATGATCACCGGCGGATTCCAATTGATGGACGTGGATGATTTCGCCGTCCGGCTGTCCTGGATGCAGATCTTCATCGCCCTCACCACCCTGCTGATCCTGGGCATCTTCACCTGGCTGGTCACCAGCACGCCCCTGGGACGCCGCATGCGCGCCTGCGAGCAAGACCTCCGCATGGCCAGCCTCCTCGGCATCGACACCGACCTCACCATCAGCATCACCTTCGTCATCGGCGCCGCTTTGGCCGCCGTCGCCGGCCTCATGTTCCTGCTGTATTACGGCGCCATCGATTTCTTCATCGGCTTCATCGCCGGAGTCAAAGCCTTCACCGCGGCGGTTCTCGGCGGCATCGGCAGCCTGCCCGGCGCCGTCATCGGCGGCTTGCTGATCGGCCTGATCGAGGTCTTTTGGTCAGCCTATTTCAGCGTCGAATACAAAGACGTCGCCGCCTTCTCGATCCTGATCGTCGTGCTGATCTTCATGCCGACCGGACTTCTGGGCCGCGCGGAAGTCGAGAAAGTATGAAGGCCGCCACGCGCGACGCCTTCCTCTCCGCCCTGATCGCGCTTGGCTTGTTCGCCCCCTTGATCGGCCTCGTCACCGAAAACGCCGAACGAGGCCTTGGCCTGCGCGCGCGTCCCCTCGCCGTCGCCGTCGTGGTCCTGGCGGTCTTCGTGGGACGTCTGCTGATCCTGACCCGCGCCCATCACGCGGCCGCCCCGACAACCCAGGGGCCAAGCCCGACGATGCTCCGTCTGGGCCGCGCCCTGGCACCGGGATTGCTGGTCTTCGCGCTGCTGCTGCCGTTCGGCGGTTCGCGGTTCTATATCGATCTCGGAACATTGGTGCTGACCTATGTCATGTTGGGCTGGGGCCTCAACATCGTCGTCGGCCTCGCCGGTCTGCTGGACCTCGGCTATGTCGCGTTCTACGCCGTCGGCGCCTACTCCTACGCGCTGCTGGCCGAGCATTTCGGCCTCGGCTTCTGGATGTGCCTGCCGCTGGCCGGCATCATGGCGGCGTTTTGGGGTGTGCTATTGGGCTTTCCCGTGCTGCGCCTGCGCGGCGATTATCTCGCTATCGTTACATTGGCGTTCGGCGAAATCATCCGCATCGTCCTGATCAACTGGGTCTCCCTCACGCACGGCCCAAACGGCATCACCGGCATCCCGCGCCCCACCTTATTCGGCCTCGCCTTCAGCATGGACGGCGGGGAGGGCACCTTCGCCGGCTTCTTCGACCTCGAACCCGCGACCATCCAACGCGTCACCTTCCTGTATTACGTCGTACTGGGCCTCGCCCTCCTCACCAACTGGTTCACCATCCGCCTCCGCGCCACCCCTTTGGGCCGCGCGTGGGAGGCATTGCGCGAGGACGAAACCGCCTGCCGCTCCCTCGGCATCAACGTCCGCGACACGAAACTGACCGCCTTCGCGATCGGCGCCATGTTCGGCGGCTTCGCGGGCGCCTTCTTCGCCACGCGGCAGGCGTTCATCTCCCCCGAGAGCTTCACCTTCATCGAAAGCGCCACCGTCCTCGCCATCGTCGTCCTCGGCGGTTTGGGCTCGCAATTGGGCGTGGCCCTGGCGGCGATCGTCATGGTCGGAGGCCTCGAATTACTGCGCACCTTCCTGAGTTTCCTGGCCGACACGATGGGCAGCGAGGTCTTCGCCGGCATCGCCAACGAATTGCCGCTGTACCGCATGCTGCTGTTCGGCCTGGCCCTGGTCGTCGTAATGGTGCTGCGTCCCCGCGGCATGGTCTCGACCCGCGCGGCGACCGTCAAACTGACCGCGCGCGCCGCCCCCACAGGAGCCGGCTGATGCTGAGCGTCACCGGCCTGACCATGCGGTTCGGCGGTCTGATGGCGGTCGATGCGCTGTCGTTCGAGGCGCGCGCGGGCGACATCACCGCCGTCATCGGCCCGAACGGTGCCGGAAAAACCACCGTGTTCAATTGCATCACCGGATTCTACCGCCCCACCGGCGGCACCATCGCCCTGACCCACGCATCCGGCGCTCGTTTCGACCTCGAACGCATGCAAGGCCACCGCATCGCGGCCCATGCCAAGGTCGCCCGCACGTTTCAAAACATCCGCCTGTTCGCGGGCATGACGGTGCTGGAAAACCTTCTGGTCGCGCAACATAACCGCCTGATGGCCGCCAGCGGCTTCGGTCTGCTGGCGATTCTGGGCTTGCGGACGTATCGCGAGGCCGCCGCCAGGGGTCAGGACAAAGCCCGTGACTGGCTCGACCGCATAGGCCTGATCGATCGCGCGGACACGCCCGCTGGCGCGCTGCCCTACGGCGCCCAACGCCGCCTGGAAATCGCCCGCGCGATGTGCATCGACCCCGTGCTGCTGTGCCTCGACGAACCCGCCGCCGGCCTCAATCCACGCGAGACCGAGGGCCTGAACGACCTGCTGCGCGGCATTCGCGCCGACGGCTGTTCCCTGCTGCTGATCGAACACGACATGGGCGTGGTGATGAAAATCTCCGACCACATCGTCGTGCTGGATCACGGCAAGAAAATCGCCGACGGCTCCCCCGCCGAAATCCGCGCCAATCCCGCCGTCATCGCCGCCTATTTGGGTGAAGGCGACGATGATGAGACCGAGAGCGCGGCATGACCATGTCGTGCGAGCGCGCGGGATGTGTGGCGTGCGAGCGCGCGGGATGTGTGGCGTGCGAGCGCGCGGGATGTGTGGCGTGCGGGCGCGCGGGATGTGTGGCGTGCGGGCGCGCGGTATGACCGCCACTCTGTCGTTGAACAACGTCAGCGCCTTCTACGGCGCCATCCAGGCCTTGCGCGACGTCAGCCTGGAGGTCCATCCCGGCGAGATCGTCACCCTGATCGGAGCCAACGGCGCCGGCAAATCAACCCTGATGATGACGGTCTGCGGCAGCCCGCGCGCCCGCTCCGGCGTCATCCGCCACGAGGGCGACGACATCACCGCCCTTCCCACCCACGCGATCATGCGCCGCGGCATCGCCCAATCGCCGGAGGGCCGGCGCATTTTCGCCCGCATGACCGTCTACGAAAACCTGCTGATGGGTGCCGAGGCCGCCAACCGCCCGCCCGACGCCCTGGAGGAGGTCTTCACCCTGTTTCCCCGCCTGAAGGAACGCATCGCCCAACGCGGCGGAACCCTGTCAGGCGGCGAGCAACAGATGCTCGCGATCGGCCGCGCCTTGATGTCGCGCCCGCGGCTGTTGTTGCTGGACGAACCGTCGCTTGGATTGGCGCCGTTGGTATGCCGGCAGATTTTCGGCGCGATTCGGGACCTAAACCGGCGCACCGGTCTTACGGTGCTTCTGGTGGAACAGAACGCGTTTCAGGCGTTGCGCCTCGCGCATCGGGGTTATGTGCTGGTGAATGGGGCGATCACGATGGCCGGGACGGGGGCGGAGTTGCTGGCACGGCCTGAGGTGCGGGCGGCGTATTTGGAGGGGGGGTAGGGGGGCGGCGCGGGGTTTTTGGGGCAACGCGAGCGCGTTCTCCCTGGCCTCGATTACGCGGTTTTTGGACAGAGGGCGGATCCTGCCTCGAAATTCCGACGTTGGTGGGACGTTGAGTTTCGAAGGTTGGCGATCCCGGTCGAAGCGGAAAGGGTGAGGGGTGCTTTGTTGCGCCAATCCAGAACAACGCAACGATTTCGGAACCCGCCGTCTTGTGCTACAATATTTTTATGGAGGCCTTCCTCAGCGATCATACCCGCCTTGATCAGCGCAGTCTTGCCCTGCACCAGCTTGTCGCGCGGAAGGTGCTGGCCGATCCCGCTTTGCTGAACAAGGCGCGCGCGAACATGCGCCGTTGGCGGGACAGCAATGGCGAACCGTCATCCGCGCTCGCGGAGTGGGATCAGATTTTGAAAAATCCCGTGGATCAGGTGGCGAGGTTTTTGGTCGAGCGGTCCGAGAAAGCGACACGCCTCCGACAATCAAGCCCGTTCACCGGCATACTGACGGAGGATGAGCGTCTGGCCATTTATGAATCGCACTCAGCTCGAACATATCATCCGCGCGGCGAGCGAAATCTCGGGTGACGCCGAGATCGTCGTGATTGGCAGCCAGGCCATCAATGCGCAGGACATGAAGCTACCCCCGATTGTCTTTCAATCGGACGACGCTGACGTGTATCCACGCAACCATCCCGAACGGGCCGAACAGATCGACGCGGCGATCGGCGAGCTTTCGCCGTTTCACGACACGCACGGGTATTACGGTCACGGCGTCAGCCCGAACTCGGCCATCCTACCGGAAGGCTGGGAACAGCGCCTTGTGCGGCTGTCGAACCCGAACACCGGAGGCGCGACCGGATTGTGCCTTGATCTCCACGATTTGGTCCTTTCCAAATACGCGGCCGGCCGCGAAAAAGACCGGGAGTTCAACCAGGCCCTCGTGCGAAACGGATGCCTCAGCAAGCAAAGGCTCAATCGTCTTGCCCGATCCATGCCCGTCGATGATCAGAGGCTGAGTATCATCTTGCAGCGGATCAAATTGGATTTCGTTGCCGTCAATGTGAAACAGCCGCGCGCTTTGCGCCCGTAGCGCCGCGTGCGTTGCGTCAATTAAGAGTAAAGCAGAGACGGATTACCCTTCGAAAA
>JAYVXQ010000071.1:0-2503 GCA_043785025.1 Acetobacteraceae bacterium | reverse complement strand
CTGCGTCACCTCGGCGCCGATGCCGGCATAGGGCCAGCCCTCTTCCACCGTCACCAGCCGGCTGGTCTTTTTGACCGAGGCGATGACCGTCTCGCTGTCCAGTGGCCGCAGCGTGCGCAGATTGATCACCTCGGCGTCGATGCCGATCGCCGCCAGCGCCTCGGCCGCTTTCAGGGCCACGCCCACCATGACGCTAAACGCCACGATGGTGACCTGAGTGCCGGAACGTTCGATTTTCGCACGACCGATCGGCACGATGAAATCCGGATCGGTCGGGCAGTCGAATGTCTGGCCATACAGCATCTCGTTTTCCAGCACGATCACCGGATTGGGATCGCGGATCGCCGCCCGTAACAATCCCTTGGCGTCCGCCGAAGACCAGGGTGCCACCACTTTCAGGCCAGGCACATGCGCGAACCAGGACGCATAGCACTGCGAATGCTGCGCGCCCACGCGCGAGGCCGCGCCATTCGGCCCCCGGAACACGATCGGACACCCCATCTGCCCGCCCGACATATACAACGTCTTCGCCGCTGAGTTGATGATCTGGTCCATCGCCTGCATGGAGAAGTTGAACGTCATGAACTCGACGATGGGCCGCAGCCCGTTCAACGCCGCGCCGACGGCCATGCCGGTGAAGCCGTGCTCGGTGATCGGGGTGTCGATCACCCGTTTGGGGCCGAATTCGTCCAGCAGCCCCTGGCTGATCTTATAGGCGCCCTGGTATTGCGCGACCTCCTCGCCGATCAGGAACACGTCCTTGTCGGCGCGCATTTCCGCCGCCATGGCATCGCGCAACGCCTCGCGCACCGTCAGCGGGCCGACCGGACCCCAGTCCTTGTCGGGCGCGAGGGTGATCGGCTTATCGCCCTTCACAGCGGCTGGCGGCCGCTCAACAACCGGCGCCACCGGAGCGGGAGTGGGGGCCTTCACGGCGGGAGCCTCCCCATTCATCGTCAGCGTCGCGATCGGCGTGTTCACCGGCACGCCCTCGGTCCCCTCGCTGACAAGAATTTCCGACAATTTCCCCTCGTCGACCGCCTCGACCTCCATCGTCGCCTTATCGGTTTCGATTTCGGCGATCACGTCGCCGGGCTTCACCTCGTCGCCGACGTTTTTCAGCCAGCGCGCCAATTTCCCCTCGGTCATGGTCGGGCTGAGTGCCGGCATCAGAATCTGCGTCGCCATGGCTCAGCCCTCCACCAGCACGTCGGTCCACAGCTCGGCGGGATCCGGCTCGGGGCTCGCTTGCGCGAAATCGGCGGCGTCCTGAATGATCGCCTTCACCTCATCGTCGATCGCCTTGAAGTCCTTATCATCGACCCCCAAGGCTTCCAGCCGGTGGCGCGCGTTCTCGATGCAATCGTGCTGACTGCGCATCATCTGCACTTCCTCGCGCGTGCGATACCGCGCCGGATCGGACATCGAGTGGCCGCGATACCGGTATGTCTTCGCCTCCAACAGGAACGGCCCATTGCCCGCCCGGCACGCCGCGACCGCCTGTTCCGCGGCCGCTTTCACCGCCAGCACATCCATCCCATCCACCTGCGCGCTCGCGATGCCCCAGGGCGCGCCGTTCTTGGACAGATCGCGCGACGCCGAGGCCCGCTCGACGCTCGTGCCCATGCCGTACTTGTTGTTCTCGATCACGAAAATCGTCGGCAATTTCATCAGCGCCGCCAGGTTGAAACTCTCGAACACCTGGCCCTGGTTCGACGCGCCCTCGCCAAAATAGGTCAGGCACACCCGGTCATTGTCACGATACCAGTTGGAAAACGCGAGCCCGTTGCCCAACGATACCTGCGCGCCGACGATGCCATGTCCGCCGAAGAAATTCTTCTCCTTGCTGAACATGTGCATGGAGCCGCCCTTGCCGCGGGAGTACCCGCCCGAGCGTCCGGTCAATTCCGCCATCACGCCGCGCGCTTCCATCCCGCAGGCCAGCATGTGGCCGTGATCGCGATAGGAGGTGATGACCTCATCGCCCTCGCCGATCGCCATTTGCAATCCGGTGACCACGGCTTCCTGGCCGATATACAAATGGCAAAATCCGCCGATCAGCCCCATGCCATAGAGTTGGCCCGCCTTTTCCTCGAACCGGCGGATCAACAGCATGGTGCGATACGCGGCGCGCAACGTCTCGAGATCGTTCGCCGATCCTTTCGCCGCTTTCTTGTCTGGGGGTGTCTTGCCGCGTTTCCTGGTCTCGGCCGCTTGCGCCATGTTCTTGTCATCCCTGGTAGCGATTGCCAGCACGTTACCCGCATCTAACGGCGTGACCCCATACCCGGCAAGCATCCATGCCATGAAATCCGCCCGGACGCGCCGTGTTATCATTGATTAACCACTTTGTGGTTAATCTTCCCGCGCGCCGTGCCACGGAGGCCCACGACAATCGCTGAAATGTCGTGAAACCGCCGTTGGTTAAAACATTATTCCGTGCTCATCCGCCATTTCGCAGCGTCATTGCGGAGGATAGGCGTGTGTGTCCTTGTTGGTTCGC
>JAYVXQ010000070.1:0-8324 GCA_043785025.1 Acetobacteraceae bacterium | reverse complement strand
AGATTTCCTGAATGACGACGACGCCGGCTTTGGCGTCGGATGGGCCGGCGGTGTAGGCGTCTAACGTGAAGCCGTCGCTGGCTTTGAGCTGGATGGTTTGTCCCATGGTAGCCTCCGTGATGGATATGGATCTGGTGATCCGACGGGGGGAGGATCACGGTATGGGTGCGGGCGTCAACCTCCGGGGCCCGACCAGGGAGCGCTGCTCCCTGGACCCTCGCCAAGGGCGGTAGCCCTTGGATCCCGTTAGTTTGCTCCCGTGATGAAGGAGGGCCATCCATGACGTATCAACGTCCGCGCCGGCCCTCCTTCATCACGGGAGCAAAATGGACAGATCCCAAAGGGCCTCGCCCTTTGGCGGAGGTCCAGGAGGCAGAGCCTCCTGGTGGGGTACGGGGCTAAGCCCCGGAACGGCTTGCCGACACGCGCGATCCCATGTCACAACGCGCGCGGTTCGCGAGGGAAATGATCACCAATGGCACCCAACACCAAACGCGTGTTCTACGTGAACGGCGTGTCCGCGCCGGTCTATCTGGAGATTTTGGGCCGCCGTCCCGACATTCACCTGGATAAACTGGTCAACGACAGCCCCGAGGACGACGCCGCGCGCGTGTTGTCGCAGGCGCACGCGTTTCAAATCGGCTCGTCGCGCCAGGAACTGGCGATGAAATACCAGGGCTACACCCCGTTGCTGGAGCGGTGCCCGAATCTGGTGGTGCTGTCGACCAATGGCGCGGGGTTCGACACCGTCAGCCTGGAGGACGCGACCGCGGCCGGTGTCGCCGTCGTCAATCAGGCCGGCGGCAACAAGGAAGGTGTCGCCGAGCACGTCATGGCGATGATGTTGAACCTGTCCAAGCGCATCATGCTGACGGACCACGCGATGCGCTCGGGGGCCGCGTATAACCGGGTCGCGTTCATGGGCGACGACGTGATGGGGCGCGTCATCGGCATCATCGGATTGGGCAATGTCGGTGCCCGCGTCGCGGAACTCTGCCGCGGGCTGTTCAAAATGCGGGTGCTCGCGTTCGATCCGTATTTGAGCGCTGAACAGGTCACCGCGTTGGGCGCGGAGAAAGCCGCGACTTTGGACGAATTGTTGCGCCAGGCGGATTACGTGTCGGTGAACTGCCCGCACACGGCGGAAACCCGGTTCATGATGGGGGCGGCGCAATTCGCCGCGATGCAGCCGCACGCGTATTTCATCACCACGGCGCGCGGCGGGATCCATGACGAGGCCGCTCTGGCCGCCGCGCTGACCGCGCGACAGATCGCCGGCGCGGGGCTGGACGTCTGGGAAGACGAGCCGCCGCCGTCGGATCATCCGTTATTGCAATTCGATAACGTTCTGGTGAGCCCGCACACGGCGGGCATCACGCGGCAATCGCGCCACAACATCGCGAAGATCGCGGCCGAGCAAATGTTGGACATTCTGGACGGTCAGCGCCCGCCGCGGTTGTTGAACCCCGCGGTCTGGCCGGCGTATCAGGACCGGTTCCAGAAGATCCTCGGGTTCCGGCCAGCAGGTTAGTCCCTATTTGCGAGAGCGATTCACGTTCGAGGTTGACGGCAACCTCGAACGATCGCGGTCTATATCTGAGAGAGCGATTCACGTTCGAGGTTGACGGCAACCTCGAACGATCGCGCTCTATACGTCCAGCGTCCCCGCCTTCGCCGCCTGGTAGCGCGTCTCGATTTCCGCCCAATTGACGACGTTCCACCATGCAATGAGGTAGTCGGCGCGGCGGTTCTGGTATTTCAGGTAATACGCGTGTTCCCACACATCGTTGCCGAACAGCACGCGGCCGCCATCCATCAGCGGCGTGTCCTGATTGGGCCGCGCGGTCAGGGTCAGTTTTCCCGCGCGGTCGACGCTGACCATGGTCCAGCCGGAGCCGAATTGCGTGAGGCCCGCGCGGTTGAAGCCCTCTTTCATTTTCTCGAAGCCGCCGAAGTCACGCTCGATCGCGGCGGCCGTCTCGCCCGTGGGGGAACCGCCCTTCCCGCCCATGATTTTCCAGAACATCGTGTGATTGGCGTGGCCGCCGCCGTTGTCGCGGACCGCGCTCCGGATCGAATCCGGCAGTTCCGGCAGTTTCGCCAGCATGCCCGGAATGCCCATGGCGACGACCTGGGGATGATCTTTCAGCGCCGTATTGAGATTATTGACGTAAGCCGCGTGATGGCGATCGTGATGGATCGTCATCGTTTGCGCGTCGATATGCGGCTCGTTCGCCTCGGGCGCGTAGGGCAGCGGCGGCAGGCTGAAGGGCGGCGCGGACTGTGCATGGGCGAAGCGCGAGGACACCGCGATCGCGGCGGCTCCGGTCAGGAAATGGCGGCGGGCCAGACGGGTCATGCGCATGTCCTTTTCGTTGCTCCGCCGGGGATCATTCCCCGCCAAGCGGCTTCATGTTCCGCTCCGCCGCGCGGCGCAGCAGGGCCGCCGAGCGGTAAACCCCATGAACCATTTTAGAATAGGGCAAGACGACGAACAGCGCGAGGATGAAGCCCAGATGCACCGCCATGACCAGCGGCATCGCGCCGGTCGCGCGCACCGCCAGCAGCAGCAAGCCGGTGAACGCGGTCATCGCCAGCAGCAGCAGCATGGCGACATCGCCCGCGAGCATGCGGCGCGCGTTCGGCAGCGGATCGTCAACCAGTTTCATTGCGAACAATCCGATCGTACCGATCATCATCAACACGCCGCCGACGGTGCCGAGAACCACGGGCAGGCTGAGCAATCCATAGGGCGCGTGCCAGCCCAGAAACGCATGATATATGAAACCGGTGGATGTGGCGGCGAAGCAGAGCATGAAGCCGTAGAACATCGCGTGGTGAAGGTAACGGCGACGCATCGAAAACGCCTCGGTCGCGTCGTTGCAGCCATTGCCGCCGCCGCCGAGGTTTTTCAGCGTCAGCACGTCCCACAGCGCGATGCCGAGGGCCTTGGCGCCGACGGGCTCGGTGGGTCCGGCGTCGCGCCAGAAGTTCCTCGCACCCATGGCCATGGCGACCAGGGCGTAGCCGAACGAGGCGATGCCGACGAGTTGCATGGCCCAGAGCGGCATGACCGAATAGAACGCGCCGGGTGCCATCGGCCGCGCCTGGAAGAAGGCGCCAGGCGCGCTGATCGCCATCGATACGATCAGCACGAAGGCGATGGAGATCGCGACGGCCATCGAAACGACCACGCCGTTCTTTTCGAAGGCTTTGGCGGCACCTGGCGGCCAGGCATATTCGATGTAGCTTTCGGCGCGCACCTCGGCCATCGCGCGCGGGATGTTGATGCCCCATTCGTGCGGCGGCGCGTATTGGCAGGCGTAATAGCAGCCGCGGCAGTTGTGACAGAGATTGGCCAGGTAGCTCAGATCGCCGCCGGAAAATTCGCGGCGGAGTTCCAAAGCCGGAAAGACCGCGCAAAACCCCTCGCAGTAACGGCAGGCGTTGCACACCTCGACTTCGCGGCGGGCATTTTGGATGATCTCAGTTTCTTGCATGTCGCGCCGCCTCTTGTCCGGCGATGCGCCCGAAGACGGTGCCGATGGTCATGCCGAATCCGGCCAGATAGCCTTTGCCGAGAATATTGCCGGCCATGATTTCGCCTGACGCGAACAGGTTGCCGGCCAGTTGTCCGTTGTCCATCATCACCTGCGCCTTGTCGTTCACGCGCACGCCGAGATAGGTGAAGGTGATGCCCGGCCGTAACGGATAACCGTAGAATGGAGGTTTATCGACGGCGCGCGCCCAGTTGGTTTTGTTGGGGGTGAGGCCGTGGGTGGCGTTGCCGTCGAGTTTGAGGTTGTCGAAGTTTTGGCCTGGTTTGACCGCCGCGTTGAAGCCGTCGATCGTGGCGCGAACCTTGACCGGATCGAGTTTCATTTTTGTGGCTAAATCCTCGATCGTATCGGCTTTGATGGCGGGATAGACCGAGGGCATGAACAGCGGAAATGCTTTCGAATCGCAGATGGAATAAGCGATCTGATCCGGCTGTTGCGCGATCAGCCGCCCCCAGATGGCATACCGTTTCGGCCAGACATCCTCGCCCTCGTCATAGAACCGGTCGCCGTGGCGATTGACCACGATGCTGTAGGGCACGCTGTCGAGACGGGTGGTGATCCCGCCATCGAATTTCGGCGCCCGCGCGTCGAGGGCCACGGCATGGCACTGGGTTGGATCGCCGATGGAGGCGACTCCCTGATCCAGCAAACTCTTGAGCACACGGCCGCGATTATAGGGCGTGCCGCGGATGACGAAATTATCGACGGCGTCGCCCCAATATTGCCGCATCCACTCCAGATTGGCCTGAAATCCTCCGGCCGAGGCGACGACGCAGCGCGCGTGCACCGTTTCGGGAAAGCCGCGATAGGTGATGTCGACCGAGCGGACGGAGCCGTCTTCCATGTTGAGTGAAATCACCTCCGTATCGTATAAAATATCGACACCGAGACGTTCCGCCGTCAGATAATAGGCGTTCACCAGCGCCTTGCCGCCACCCAGAAAGAACGCGTTGGTGCGGCCGAGGTTCAGTGTGCCGGTCAGCGAGGGTTGAAACCGCACGCCGCAATCGCGCATCCAGCCGAACACACCGGAAGACGCGCGGATCGTCATGCGCGCCAGCGATTCATCGGTGTTGCCGCCGGTGACGCGCAGCAGATCATCCCAATACTCGTCCTCGTGATAGGCGTCGGTCAGCACCTCGTTGGGCTTGTCGTGCATCGCCCGCAAATTCCGGGTGTGACGGCTGTTGCCGCCCCGGAACGCCCTGGGCGCGCTTTCCATCAGCAGCACACTGGCTCCCGCCTGGCGCGCCGTGATCGCCGCGCACAAGGCCGCGTTGCCGCCGCCCGCGACGATCACATCATAGGTCTGTTTCCGGTCAGGCATGATCCCTCTCTGGTGGCGTGTCCTGGTTTGACGCCCGGCACCGGCCCGCACCCCCTGCCGGCCTCCCATGCGATGATCATGACATGGGGGGCCGGGAGGGGGTGCGGGCCGGTGCCGCCTTACCTTTCAAACTGGTGGACGCTACCCTCTCTGAGAGCCTGTCTACGAATGGTTGCCGGATGGCGCAAGGCATGCGAGGAGAGCGCCGGCGAGGCCCGGAGGAGGGGAAAGCGGATGGCGAGCGAAACATGGTTTGAGATCGTGGCCCAGGTGCTGAAACAGCAGCACGTCGACCTCGTGACCTATGTTCCCGACAATGTGCTGCGCCCGCTGATCGATCTGGTGCATAATGATCCCTATTTTACCGCCTTCGCCGTCGCGCGCGAGGAAGAGGCTCTGGGCATCAATAACGGCGCCTGGATGGCCGGACGGCGGTCGATTCTGCTGATGCAAACAAGCGGTTTCGCGACGTTGCCGAACGCGCTGGCGTCCTTGTCGGTGCCCTTCCAGATCCCCACACTGATGATGGTGTCGGAACGCGGCACGATGGGCGAGTTCAACATCGGACAACAATTGGTCGCGCGCACCATGCGCCCAGTACTGGATGCGCTGTTGATTGAGACGCATACGCTGACCCGGCTCGATGAGCTGGAATTCATCATGGAGCGCGGCATCGTGCAGGCCGCCGCGACTCAGGCGCCCGTGTGTTTCATTCTGTCGCCGCTGCTGACCGGCGGCAAAGCTTTCGCGAAATAGGAGCGGCATGATGGCGTTTTCCCCCAATCAGCCTGTCAATCGCGAGCAGGCAAAGGTCATGAACCGTTTCGATATCACGAAGCGGATGGTGGCGTTGCTGAAACACGAGGAAGCCGTCATCGGCGGCATCGGCTATACCAATTTCGACCTGTGGGCTGTCGGACACCGGCCGCAAAATTTTTATATGTTGGGCTCGATGGGTCTGGCGGTGCCGATCGGTTTGGGCGTCGCTTTGGCGCAACCGAAACGCAAAGTCATCGCGCTGGAGGGCGACGGATCGATTTTGATGGAACTGGGATCGTTGGCGACGGTCGCGGCGCGGGCGCAGAAGAACCTCGCCATCGTGATCATGGATAATGGCGCGTATCAGATCACCGGCGGACAGAAAACCCTGACCGCCGCGGGCGCCGATATCGTCGCCATCGCCAAGGCCTGCGGGCTGGCGCAAAGCGCATGGGCCGCCGATGAAAGCGCGTTCGAGGAAATGATCGCGCGGACCTTGAAGGAAGACGGTCCGTGGTTGATCGGCTGCCGTATCGACAGCGAGAAGCCGAAAGACACGACCGAACGCGATCCGCCGATCCTGAAGGACCGTTTCATGCGTGGCATGGGCGTTAAAAAATAACATGTCTCCGCCGGTTCTGATCATCGGCGGCGGCATCGCCGGTCTGACCATGGCGCTGAGCCTGCATCAGATCGGCGTCGACTGCCGCGTGTTCGAATCCGTTGAAACGATCGAGCCATTGGGCGTCGGCATCAACACCTTGCCGCACGCGGTGCGCGAATTTCACGACATGGGCCTGGCGGAGCGGCTCGCCGAAACCGGGATACCGACCGAGCGGCTGGCGTATTATTCCGCGCATGGTCAGAAAATCTGGTCGGAGCCGCGCGGCGCGGCGGCGGGCTATCGCTGGCCGCAATTCTCCATTCATCGTGGCGCGGTGCAGGCGATTCTGCTGGATGCGGCGCGGGAACGATTGGGCTTCGATCACGTCGTGTCCGGTCATCATCTCACGGATTGGGCCACGACGGCGGCCGGCGTGCGCGCCTCGTTCGTCAACCGGCGCACAGGTGAGGCGCTGGACGATGTCGAGGGATCCTTGCTGATCGGTGCTGATGGCATTCATTCGCGGGTGCGCGCCGTGCTGTATCCCGATGAGGGTCCGCCGTTGTGGAATGGCGCGATCATGTGGCGCGGCGTCACCCGTGGCGCGCCGTTCCTGAATGGGCGCACCATGATCATGGCGGGTCACGAGTCACAGAAATTCGTGGCCTATCCGATTTCTCGCGCGGCGATGGATCAGGGCGAGTCCGAGATCAACTGGATCGCCGAACGCAAATTCAAACCCGATCACGCCTGGCGGCGGGAGGACTGGAACCGGATCGCGGATTTGAATGATTTTCTGCCGGCGTTCCTGGATTGGCGCTTCGATTGGCTGGACATTCCCGCGATCATCCAGGCGGCGTCTCGCTGTTACGAATATCCGATGGTCGACCGCGATCCGCTGGAACGTTGGAGTTTTGGCCGCGTGACCCTGATCGGCGACGCGGCGCACGCGATGTATCCGATCGGTTCCAACGGTTCGTCACAGGCGATTCTCGACGCGCGGGTGCTGGCGCGGGACATCGCGCTTTTTGGTCCGATCGAGGCCGCTTTGGAGTCCTATGAGGCGGAGCGTCGGCCGGTCACGACGCGGATCGTGCTGGCGAATCGCGGCAATGGGCCAGAGCAGGTGATGCAAATGGTGCATGAACGGGCACCGTCCGGTTTCGATCGGATCGAAGACGTTCTGACCGCGGCCGAACTGGAAAGCGCCGCCGCGGGTTACAAGACCATGGCGGGGTTCGACCGGGACGGGTTGAACGCGCGGCCCTCGATCGTCACGCCATCTCCACGATCACATACTGCTCCTCGACCGTGACCGGCAGAGTTTCGGCGACATAGGGGCCGTGGACGACAGTCTGACCGGCGGCGACCTCCATCGGGTAGCTGCGGACGCTGATTTTGGATGGGTCGCAAAAACTCTGGCCGGTTTTCACGTCGAATTCCCAGCCGTGCCAGGGGCAGCGCAGGATCTCGCCGGGACGGGAATAGCTGTACTGGCCTGGCTCGTTCGATTCAATGAGGCCGGTCAGAATGCCCTCGCACATCGGACCACCCTGATGCGGGCAGCGATTGAACAGACCGTAAAACGCGCCGTCCAAATTGAACACCGCGATGGAACGGCCGCGCACGGTCACCAATTTGCGCTGCCCCGGGGGAATTTCGCTGACGGTCGCGACGACGTGTTTACTCATGGACGCGTTTCCCATTTTGACACCGAGGAAAATAGGCGCGCATCGCGGGTTCGGCAACCGCGGCTTGACCCTGTGGGGGGCCGCGCCTAAGCGTATGGGCAATAAAAAAGGAGAGACGGTCCATGCGGCGTATAGGTTTGACCGCCACGCTGGCGTTACTGTTATCGCTCACCACGGGACTCGCCGAAACAATCAAAATCGGCGCGATCCTGCCATTGACCGGACCCGGCGCGTTGATCGGCACCCAGCAGATGCGCGGCATTCAATTCGCGATCGATCAGGCCAACGCCAAAGGCGGCGTGCGCGGCAATACGATCGAGGTCGTGTTCGAGGATAATCAGGCCAGGCCCGATCAATCGATTCTTAGTTTCAATAAACTCACG
>JAYVXQ010000069.1:0-2512 GCA_043785025.1 Acetobacteraceae bacterium | reverse complement strand
GGCAGCGTCGTGCGGAAGGCGCGCAGCAGGAACGCGGCCTCGATCAGATCGCCCTGCGCCTGTTTGATCGCCAACGCGGCGAGGTCGCGGTCATACAGGGAGCCCTCGGCCATCACGCGGTCGACGGCGCGGCCCAGTTGAGCGCCGATTTGGTCGGGGGTGAGTTCGGGGATGGCGGGATCGCCGCGACGGTCCTCGGCCAGCCAGGCATGGGCGTTGCGGATCGCGCGTTCCCCGCCTTTCACGGCGACATAGGCCATGGGTCAGGTCTCCTGGATCATGA
Organism: Acetobacteraceae bacterium; assembly: GCA_043785025.1. Lineage (GTDB taxonomy): Bacteria > Pseudomonadota > Alphaproteobacteria > Acetobacterales > Acetobacteraceae > Rhodopila. The sequence continues at coordinate 2,229 of JAYVXQ010000069.1, read as the reverse complement.
CGGTACGGGGCAATGCGAGCATGCGGTCATGCGCGCACAGGATCAGGTCGATGCCGCGGGGAAACGACGCGTGGTTGGCAGCCCAGAGCGCGGGGAAATCGGCGGGCGCGCCGGTGATCTGTATCGTCGCGGGTTCACGCAATCCCGGTCCGCTGAGGCGGAAGGACGGGCCGCTGTCCAAGCCAGCAACCTGACACATCACCGTGGCGGCGGTTTCCGGTTCCTCATGCGTGCCGGGATGGAAGCGCGTCAGGTCAGGGAATGACAGCGCCATCGCGAAAGCGGCGTGGCCTGGGTTGTCGACGATCGGCGCTCCGCAATGGAAGGTGATCCAGGGCCGCGCGGCGGCGGCGGCGGGGTCGAGCCACAGCGGCGTTTCGTGATCCACCAGCGCCAGCAGCACGGCGGCGGTGGCCGGATGCAACGGTCCAAGGTGCGTCAGGCCCGCGACCGTGACGATCCGGCCAGGATGGCTCATCGCGTCCAGCAAGGCGCGAAACGCGCGCTGCGAATCGTGCACGGGATCGGCGAAACCGGCGGGCAAGGGCTCGGTCATGTGCGCATGGTCCGCATGGCGAAGAATTCCACTTTGGTGGCGGCGGCTTTTTCCGCGCGGTCCTGGCGCGCGGCCTGTTGTCGCGCCGCCAAGGGTTCGATCAGGGCGCGATGGAGCGCTTCGCCATGATCCGGGTCTTGCAGCAGCGCGTCGGCGACCGCGGCCAGCCTGGCTCGACGTTCATGCCGTCCGGCGACATACGCGTGGCCGGTCGCGCCCGAGGCGAGGCGGATCGTGCAGCGGGTGACGGTCATTTCACCGAGGTTGAAGGCCGCGCCCGATCCGCCGGCGCGGCCCCTTGTCATGACCAGGCCGATTTCGGGACCGCGCAGCAGGGTCCAGACGGGGAGGGCGGCGTGATCGGTCAAAAGCGCCTCGATCGCGTCAGCGGGGGCGCGGGCCAGGACGGACATCCAGTGGCGCCTCCTCGCGTTGGGGTCCGGCATGGGATCGATCATGGGTCATGTTGTATAGACATCTGGATGACTATACAAGAGGCGGCCGACCCATCAGAGTGGTTGGACCGGTAGCAAAGGAAGGTCCAGGTTTGGGTGACATCTCCGTGAATGAGGCCTCGGCCGGACCGCGCGCGCTTGCCTGGGGTGACGCGGCGGCGGACAGCGGACTGGCGCTGTGGCGGCGGATCGCCGATGCGCTGCGCCAGGACATGGGATCCGGTGAAAGCGCCTTACCACCGGGTGCCCGCCTGCCGACGGAAGCGGTCTTGTCCGCCCGCTTCGGCGTCAATCGTCACACCGTGCGCCGCGCGTTGGAGGATTTGTCGCGCGCCGGCCTGAGCCGGGTCGAGCGCGGCCGCGGCATGTTCGTGGCCGAGGATATTTTCGATTACACCGTCGGCGTGCGCACGCGGTTCAGCGAATGGGTGCGGCGGCATAATAAAGAACCCTCGGGACAGGTTTTACGGTTGGAGGAGATCGCCGCGACCGACGCGATCGCCGCCGGATTGAAAGTCGCCATGGGCGATCCCGTGGTCGTGCTGGAACGGCTCGGGTTCGCGGATGACATGCCGGTTTGCCTCAGCCTGCATCATTTTCCCGCCGCGCGGCTGGCGGGGATCCAGGGCGCTCTCGCCGCGACGGATCGGATCACCGCGGCGTTGGTCTCGGTCGGGGTCCAGGATTACGTGCGTCAGGTCACGCGGGTGACGGCGCGTTCGCCGACGTCGGTGGAGGCGGCGCGGCTGCGGATGGCGCGGGCGCGGCCGGTGCTGGTGACCGAAAGCGTCAATGTGGATCGGGCCGGGACGGTGGTGGAGTTCAGCTTCGGCTGCTATCCGACGCCCCGCGTGCAGATCGTTTTCGAACCCTGAAAAGGAAGATTTCATGAGCCGAATCGCGCTGACCGGTGGCCAGGTTCTGTTAGGGGACGATGGGCTGGTCGCCACGGACCTGTGCGTGAGCGAGGCGGGAATCGCGAGCATCGGCGGATCTTCTGGCGGGCTCCGCCTCGACGCGTCCGGCCTGCTGGTCTTGCCGGGTATCGTCGACATCCATGGCGACGCGTTCGAACGTCAGATCCAGCCGCGTCCCGGGGTGAATTTTCCGATCGGCCTCGCGCTGCGGGATACCGAGGCGCAGTTGCTGGCCAACGGCATCACCACGGCCTTCCACGGTGTCACCCTGTCGTGGGAGCCGGGGTTGCGAAGCCTGGAG
>JAYVXQ010000068.1:0-2513 GCA_043785025.1 Acetobacteraceae bacterium | reverse complement strand
TCACGCTGAAGATCGGCGAGATCCGCGGCGTCCAAAGTGCCGGTATGCTACTGTCCGCGCGCGAAATGGGCCTCGGCGACGACCACGCCGGCATCGTCGAGCTGCCCGCCGACGCCCCCATCGGCATGCCATATGCGCGCTATTCCGGGCTCGACGACCCGATCATCGACATCGGCGTGACCCCCAACCGCGGCGATTGTTTCAGTATCCGCGGCGTCGCGCGCGATCTCGCGGCCGCCGGCATCGGCACCCTGAAACCGTTCCAGCCGCTGCCCATTCCAGCCTCAGTCGATGGCGGCCCGACCTGGATCATTGACTTCCCCGAGGCGTGCCCGTGGATCCTCGGCCGCGCCATCCAGAACGTGCGCAATTCGCCGTCGCCGAAATGGTTGCAGGACCGGCTGCTCTCGATCGGCCTGCGCCCGATCAACGCCTTGGTCGACATCACCAACTTCTTCACCGTCGATCTCGGCCGCCCGTTGCACGTGTTCGACGTCGCCAAACTGCGCGGCCAGACACTGACCCTGCGCCGCGGCGCCGGCGAAACGATGCGCGCGCTGAACGGGCGCGACTACATCCTGGACCCCGAGGACTGCGCCATCTGCGACGATTCCGGCGTGCAATCCATCGCCGGCGTGATCGGCGGCGAGGCCACCGGCTGCGACGACAGCACCCGCACGGTGTTCGTCGAGTGCGCGTTGTTCGACCCGGTGCGCATCGCGCTGACCGGACGGCGCCACCAGATCGTCTCCGACGCGCGCCAGCGCTTCGAGCGTGGGTTGGACCCCGCGTTGATGCAAGCCGCGATCGAGGCCGCGACCGCCATGATTCTCGAATTATGCGGCGGCGAACCGGGACCGATCGTATCGGCCGGCGCGGAACCCGCCTGGCAACGCGACGCGACCCTGCGCTTCGCCCGCATCGCCGCTTTGGGCGGATCGGACATCGGCGCCGAGGAGGCCGTTTCTTCCTTGGAACGCCTTGGTTTCAGCGTCCGCGCCCGTGACGCGGTTCAGGTCACCGTCGCCGTCCCGTCCTGGCGCAACGACATCGCCGCCCCCATCGCGCTCGACCTCGCGCCCTCTCTATCGCCCCAGACCGCCGCCGAAATGATCGCGGCCGTCGCGCAAATCGAGCCGGAATGCGATCTGATCGAGGAAGTGCTGCGCCTGCGCGGTCTGGACGCCATCCCGCCAGTGTCGCTGCCGCGCGTCGCCGGCGTGCCCCCCGCCTCGCTGACGCCCAAACAGCAGCGCGCCGCGCTGGTCCGCCGCACCCTGGCCGCGCGCGGCCTGAACGAGGCCGTGACCTTCAGCTTCATGGCCCAATCCGAGGCGGCGCTTTTCGGCGACACCCCACCGGCGTTGCGCCTGTCCAATCCCATCGCCGCCGACCTCGATCAACTGCGCCCGACGCCGATCGCGACCCTGGTCCTGGCCGCGCAGCGCAACGCCGCCCGCGGCTACCCCGATGTCGCGCTGTTCGAGGTGGGGCCCGCTTACGACGTCACCACGCCCGAGGGCCAGAGCCTGATCGCCGCGGGCGTGCGCGCCGGTGCGACGCCGCGAAGCTGGCCCGACACCGCCCGCCCGGTCGACGCGATGGACGCCAAGGCGGACCTGTGGGCGGCCCTGACCGCCGCCGGCGTGCCGCTGGAAGCGCTGACCGTCATCGCCGACGCGCCCGGTTTCTACCACCCCGGCCGCTCCGGCATGGTCCGCCAGGGACCCAAGGTGATCCTCGGCTCCTTCGGCGAACTGCATCCGCGCGTCCTCGCCGCCGTCGGCCTGACCGGTGCGGCCGTCGCGTTCGAGGTGAACCTGGACGCCGTGGCCGAACCGAAACGGCGCAGGAAAGCCGCCCCCGATTTGCCCTCGTTCCAGCCGTTGCGCCGCGATTTCGCCTTCCTGGTGGATCACAATGTGGCCGCCGAGACGGTGCTGCGCGCCGCCCGTGGCGCCGAGCGGACCCTGATCGCAAGCGTGTCGTTATTCGACGTGTACGAAGGCGGCACTCTGCCCGAGGGCAAGAAATCCCTGGCGATCGAGGTTGTGCTCCAACCCCGCGACCACACGCTGACCGATGCCGAGATCGAAACGTCCGGGCAGAAAATCGTCGCCGCCGTGGCCAAGGCGACCGGGGCCGTGCTGCGATAGGATCTTTGTTTTGGCGAGCATTTTCATCCGACCAGGTTTGTCAACCTGATCGGATAACGCTCTGACCGCCCCGCGACGGGCGAAGGGTCCGGTCAGGCGCGCCCAACCGGCGACAATAAAACCTTTTGTTCACCACGATTTCGCCAGGATCGCCACCCTTCATCCGCGCAGTCGCGGTCCCGCCAGGCGCCGCTTCCGTCATGCCACGCGGCGCCATGTCCCACGCTGATCGCTATTGATATGGTTGACGCTTCGTAAGTATACCTCGGTTTCGGAGAAATCCGGGTATACGCGCCCAGGGTTGGTGTGGCGGCGGGCGCAAAACCAAAAGGATACCCGGATTTCGGAGAGATCCAG
>JAYVXQ010000067.1:0-8336 GCA_043785025.1 Acetobacteraceae bacterium | reverse complement strand
AGGCCGATTACGATTACTGGACGAACGAGTCGACGGTTGGGGCGAAACTCAAGACTTTCTACGATCAGGCGCGGAAGAATTTAACGCCGAACCGGGATCGTATCCATTTCGTGAAGGACCATGAGGAGTTTTTGCCGGGGATTACGGCGTTGGCGACCCCGGGCCATACGGTCGGTCACATGGTGTTCATGATCAACTCGGGTGGGAAGTCGCTGTGCTATATTGGCGATCTGACGCATCACCCGGTGTTGCTGATGGAAAAGCCGCTGACGGAATTCGCGTATGACACGGATCCGAAGCAATCGGCGCAATCGCGGGTGAAGATGCTGACGATGCTGGCGGCGAACCGGACCCCGGTCCTGGCGTATCACTTCGCGTGGCCGGGCATCGGACACGTCGTGAAGTTCAACGATGGGTTCCGCTATTTGCCGGAGCCGATGCAAATCATGAAAGCGCCGGCCTGAAACCAGAGCGGTTCCCGATCGCGTTGGCTCAGGGAACCGCTCTGATGATTGGTTTGGGCGAGCATGTTTATTCGACCAGGTGTCTCCACCTGATCGAATAATGCTCTGGGCTACCGCGGCGCGATTATAACCGGCCGGAGATCGCGCCGCCGAACGCCGGCAAATTGATCCGAATGTGGTCATCCGCCGGTGGGGATGGCCGGTTGTTACGGTAAACGCTGATGGTCACGATCTTTCCCGGCGCTTCCGAGGCGACGGGAAAGTCGGCCACTTTGGTGAAGCGGTCAGAATAGACCAGTTTCTGCAACAGCGCGACCGAGGGCTGATCGGTCCAGAAGTCGGGCTGGAACACGAACCAGGACACGCCGTAGCGGTCGATCATCGCGTCCACATCCTCCATCGCCAGGTTGGCGTCGGAGATGCCCCAGTCGCGGGTGATGTTGTAGTTGACGAGGAATTTTTCCGCCCGCAGCACGAACAGCTTGCCGTCGGGATTTTTCGCCCGCAACGAAAAGCTGAAATTCTTCGAATTCTTGCCGTGGAACATGACCACCGCGTTCCGCTCGCCCTGGTCCAGCACGTATTGCGCGACGTCGGCATAGCTGCCGCCGGTGGCCACCGGGTGATGCTGAATCGTCAGTCCGAACCAGGCGGCGCAGACGGCCAGGATGCCCGTGGCGGCGAAGCGGGCGGGAAAGACGCGAACCAGAAATAATCCGGTCAGAACCGCCGGCGGGACAGTCAGAAAGGTCGCGTAACGGGTTTCGAAATCGGCGGTCACCGAGATCAACACATAATCGACGATGAACCAGGCCAGCATCAGAATGGCCAACCGCCGCTCGGCGATCGAGCGCCAGCCGCGCCAGCGGATCATACCAAGGAACAAGGCGGTGCCGGCGAGCCCCAGAGGGCCGACGACCTCGAGCATGATGCCGCCATAGGCGGTGAGCGCCTGAAGCGACAGGCGGGCGTAGGATTTCTCGCCGGTGCCGGCGCCGAAGGCGATGTTAAAATTCTCGCCGGCGAAATGCATGGTGAACAGCGCCAGCGGCACGAGGCCAAGCAACCCAACCCCAAGCGCCAGCCAGTTCGCCCGCCGGCGGAACAGACCCATGCCCTCGTCCACCAGCAGCGCGAGCGCGAAGGCGGGGAGGACGAATAAAGCGGTTTGCTTGGTGTAGGCCGCGGCCAGTCCGAGCACGACGGCGCCGAACAGGCGGCGGAGGCTTCTCGTCGCCTGGTAACGCAGCAGGCAGGCGGCGGACAGCAACAGAAAGGCCAGGGTCGGGATTTCCATGACGATCTGGCGCGACCAGCGCAACACCTCGGGCGAGGCGAACAGCAGGATGGCGACGCTGGTCGCGGGAATGACGCCCATGGCCGAGCGGGCGGTTTTATAAAGCCCATACGCCGCCAGGACCGCGAAGGCGGCGACGGTTGCCTGCGCGGCGCCGTGGGAGAAGCCGAACAGGGTGAAGACCAGCGCCTCGGCCAGCGGGAAAATCGGCGGGTAAAGACTGATCGTCAAAGCGGGATAATGCAGAAACCAGTTCGAGGCGAAGGTGATCGGGTCCTCGCCCCATCCCGAGCGGAGGTAATCGCGGACGAGTTCGCCGTTGAGGGCGAAGCTGGCGCCATCCGTCCACCAGAAATTCTCATCCAACGCGGCGGTCATGAAAACGGTGAGGACAATCGCGAGCAGCAGCGCCCCGCAGACGAGCCGAGACGCCAGATCGTGCGAACTGGCGCGTACGGGTTTGACCGAAATTGGGTGTTGCCTGATCACCATGAAGTCAGGCGGCGCCGTCCGTATATCCATGATCGCTACCTCCGCGAAATCAGCGCGGCGCGTGGCGGAAACCGGTATGGATCGGGACGGCGGCGCAGGCGTATCATTTTGTTGGAAATAGTCCTTATTGATACAGGAACGAGGCTAACACGACAATTTCACAATGGGTAGAGATTTATGACACGCAATAGCGTCCATAAATGCGAGCATCCGAACGGATCATCTCCTGCCACACGCGATAAGGTTATGATTGCGCGGAGATGATCCACCTGCTGCTGAAGCGTGGGAAGAAATGCAATCCAGGGTAGAAATATTGCGAATTGACTCGATAAATTTGAGTCGCGTGATCAATTTTATTCGCTGTACGTTAGAACTTTAAATTCCGATCATAAACGTGATCGTCGCGTGATCGGGTCGGATGACCTGGGCTGGACGAACCGGGCTGGACGAACCTGCTCAGGCCTCGCCGGACGACGGGCTCAGGCCCATTAACATGCGGCCATAAGGCACCATCGCCAAATGCCGCGACACGACGGCGTGGGTGCTGATGGTGGCGATGTCGCGCCACAGGCTTTGCAACGGCGCTGTGTCGTAAACCGCGCGGGCGCCCTCCAACTCCACCAGACGCTCGACGCCGGCGCGCAATTGCCAGACGGCGAAGGCGATGTCGCGGCGATTGCGGGCGGCCATGCCGGCGGGGATCGCGGCACCCGCGTCGACCAAGGCCAGGGTTTCGGCGCGGCGGGCCGTCATAATAAGGGTGGCGCACTCGATCTCGGCGGCGGCGAGGCCGAGTTGCTGCTGCACGACCTCGGACTCCGCCAGCGCGCGCATCCCGCGCGAGACGCGGGTGCTGAGTTGGTCCGCGACAAGGGTCAGCGCGCGGCGGCCCAGGGTGAAGGCGACGCCGGGGAGGGAAAATGGCACCAGCAGGCCGCGTGGGGCGCGCGGCAGCGTGTAATCCCGGTGGATGGCCGCACCCGGCGCGGTGCCGTCGTAAAGATCCTGAAGCCGCACGGCGCGATGCGCGGGGATGAACACGTCGTGTAACACGAGAGAGCGGCTGCCGGTGCCGCGCAGGCCAAGGACCTCCCAGTCGTCGACGATCTCGACCTCGGCCAGGGGGACCAGCAGATAGCGGGTGCCGCCCATGGCGCGGGCGCCCAGAATGACCCATTGGGCGTTGAGACAGCCAGAGGAGAAGGGGAACCGGCCGCTGAGGCGCCAGCCGCCGGTGACGTCATGCGCTGTCTCGCGGGGTGCGAGGGAGGAGGAGGCGACCGCCGCGCCGTCGCCGCTCCATATATCCGCCTGCGCCTGTTCGGGCATGCAGGCGATGATCCATTGGTGCTCGCCGAGGACGGCGTAAACCCAGGCGGAGGCGGCGCAGCCCTCGGCGAGAATTTCGACAATGCGGGAGAACACACCGAAACTGGTTTGGTGGCCGCCGAATCGATTGGGCTGCAGGGCGCGCAGCAGGCCGGCGGCGCGGTAATCGGCGATGGTGGCGTCGGGGACGCGGCGGGCGGTTAGGGTCGCGGGCTCGCGGGCCGCCAGCGTGGGGACGAGGGTTTGGGCCGCCGTGAGTAATGTGCTGGCGATTTCGGTCATGGGCGGATCGTTTGGGCCGCGTGGCGGTTGTGTCAAGCATGCGGGAAAGGGGTGGTGCCGGCCGCCTTTTTCCAACTCTGACACCACCGCGCGAGATCATGGCTTGACCCCGCGGCCAACCTGTCGTTCAAAGCGCCCGCGTGAGCCCGTAGCTCAGTTGGTAGAGCATGAGACTTTTAATCTTGGGGCCCGGGGTTCGAGTCCCCGCGGGCTCACCACGCATCATCCCGCCAGCGGCAGGAGGCCTCGTGACAGACGCACCGCCCAAACCGGACATTGCGTTCCAGCGTGGTTGGGATGCCGCCATCGCGGCGGCGCGGGACTGGCATGAGGCGCGCGCCAAACAGGCTTTGGTGCAATCGCGGCGGACGCGGTTTCCGAAAGGCCTGGAGCGGGACGCCGAGGTCCACAAACACAGCGCCGAAATGATGCTCACGTTGAGCCCGCACGACGTTTGATCCCGGCCGTGTTATAGGGTCCGCCGGCCAGCGTCCCAGAACGTTGGACAGGAAATTGTCCGGAGATCCCATGCGACGTCGTTTTTTATTGGCGGGCTCCGCCGCGCTGCCTTTATTGGCGGGCTCCGCCACGCGGCCTGTGTTGGCGGGCTCCGCCACGCGGCCCGTGCTTGCCCAACCGGCGCTCGGTGGTACCAGCAAAACCCTGATTTTCGTCCCGACCACCAATCCGCCGACCTATGACCCGGTGTATAATCCCGCACAGGCGACGCGGACGTTGGGGTTGATGATTTATGAGACCCTCTACACGCGCGACATGGCGCTCAATCCGCATCCGCACATGCTGGATGGGCATGTCGTGGAGGATGACGGCAAGCGCTGGACCATGACCTTGCGCCGCGGGCAAACGTTTCACGATGGCTCGCCGGTGCTGGCGCGCGATTGCGTGGCGTCGATCCGGCGCTGGATGGTCCGCGATCCGATCGGCGGCTATATTAAAGGGCGGTTGGACGCGTTGGAGGCGAAGGACGATCGCACCATCGTCTGGCGGTTGAACAAGCCCTTCCCGTTTCTGCCGAACGCGCTGGCGAAGACGCAGCCGACCTGCGCGATGATGCCCGAGCGGCTCGCGACCGATCCGTTCAAACCGGCGGCGGAATGTATCGGGAGCGGACCGTTTCGCTGGCTGGCTGATGAGTTCGTGAGCGGTAGCCGCGCGGTCATGGCGAAATTCGAGACTTACGTGCCACGCGCCGAACAAGTCGAGTATGGCTGGGGCGGTTACCACGTGAAGGTCGACCGGGTGGAATGGCGGGTCATTCCGGATCCGGCCACCGCCGCCGCGGCGCTGGCGACCGGCGAGGTCGATTGGGTGGAAATGCCGCTGCCGGATTTGCTGCCGATGCTGCGCAAGACGCCCGGTGTCACGGTGGGCCGGATCGATACGCATGGCGTGTTTCCGGTGCTGCGGCCGAATTTCCTTGTCGGACCGACGGCGAATGTCGTGGTGCGCCGCGCGATGATCGCCGCGTTGGACCAGGTCGACGCGATGACCGCCGTGATGGGCGACGATCGGGAGGGGTGGCGCGCCCCTGTGGGATTTTTCGTCCCGGGGACCGAGAGTGCCACCGAGGCGGGGATGGAGGCCGTGCGGGCGCGGCCGAACGCCGATTCGGTTCGCCGCATGTTGAAAGACGGCGGCTATGACGGCGAGAAAATCGTGTTCATGCATCCGACGGATCCTCCGGCTTACGACGCCTTGTGCCAGGTCGCCGAGGGCGCGTTCCGCCGCGTCGGCCTGAATATCGAGGTGCAGACGACGGATTGGGGCACGGTGACGCAACGGCGGCAGAGTAAGGAGGCGTTGGACAAAGGCGGTTGGTCGTTGTTCCCCTCGGGGTTCCCGTCGGTCGATTTCGGCAACCCGGCCTTGGCCAGTGGATTGCGCACCAATGGGAAAGACGCCTGGGTTGGCTGGCCGGACAACGCGACGATCGAGGCGTTGCGCGATGCCTGGATCGACAGCACCGACCCGGCGGAGCAGAAATCGATTTCCGCGCGGATACAGCAGGAATGCTTTGCCTACGTGCCGTATATTCCGTTCGGGCAATATATTCCGGCGGGCGCGTGGCGGAGCAACGTCACGGGACATTTGCGCGGGCCCGCGCCGGTGTTCTGGAATGTGGAGAAGGCGTGACCCCGGGGTGTTGAGCGACGTTTTGAGCGACGTTTTGAGCGACTCCGGGACGCGTGCGAGTTTCGTTTTTCGCGTGATGAGGACAGATGATGCGTGCTTTCGAAGGTCAACGATCCGACAACCAGCCGGTCAAACGCACCCGCGGTGAGAAGGAAAAGCTGTTGCGGGAATTGCGGGAAACTCTGGCGGGCATGAAGTCGCATGCCAGTCCGGCGTTACGGCAAAGCGTGCAAAAGCGCGTCGCGGAGTTGGAGGCGGAGTTGCGGTCGCCGGCCTGAGAAGCCGCTATTTTTCGCCGGACCGGATGACGCTGGCGCAATCCGCCAGTTCCCGCGCGAGGTTTTCGCGAGCCTGATGTTCGAACGCGGCGGCGAGGACGGGTGTGCGGTAGAACACCGGCTTGAGTGAGAGACTTTTCAGGAAGCCGCGGCGTCCCGAAGCCCATGTGGCGTCGTCGAGATGGGCGTATTCGCGGCGCAAGGCGCCGGTGCTCGCGTTGAAATCATCCTCGGCCTCACCCAAAGGTGTCAGATCGAGGTCGAGCAGCCACAGCCTGGCCGCCCATGCGGCGTCGGTCATTCCGGCCTCGGGCCGCGAGCCCAGGTGATCGGCGGTGGCGAGGATGGTTGAGGAAACCCAGGCGATTTCCCAGAGATCCAGATTGGGACTGGCATCTCGCCAGAGCTTGGCCGAGCGGATTTCGTTATCCTGGCGAACTGGTTCATAAATCGCGTCATGAAAAGCGATGGTGCTGGCGATCAGCCGGTGCCATGGCGGCTGGCACACCGGCAGGTTGGCGCCGTGTTGAATATGCCGCCCCCACAGCACCGCCAGATGGTCGATGCCGTGGTAATGGCGATCGGCGCCGGACATGCGGGCGACGACGTCCTCCCGCGCGTGAGGTCCCACCGGCACATGGGCCCATAGATCCGCGATCAACGTCTGATGGTTCATGCGGCGATCAGGCGACTTTTTTCGCCAGATGGGGGAACATCGCGATCCGCGCGGCCTCATCCATGTCGGTCTTGAAACCATGTTTGTCCTTCAGCGCGGTCGCGCGGATCGCGGCGGGACGGGCGCTGATTTCATCCACATGGCGTTTGACGTTGGGCAGCGTCGCGTAGGCATCGGCGCCGAGGACGACGGGCACGAGGCGTGACCAGCCCCAGACGGCCATGTCGACGATGGTGTATTGATCGCCCAACATGAAGCGATGCGTCGCGAGGCGGGCATCGAGGATGTTCCAATGGCGCTGTGCCTCAAACATATAACGGTTGAGGGCGTAGTCCTTGGGCTCGGGAGCGACGTTGCGGAAATGCACCGACTGGCCGGAATAGGGGCCGATGCCGGAGGCGACGAACATCAGCCACGACAGCAACTCACCGCGCGCGGGCAGGCCGGCCTGGGGCAAGAACTGGCCGGTTTTCTCAGCGAGGTACAGCAGGATCGCGTTGCTGTCGAAGACGGTGGCACCGTCATCGACGATGGAGGGGACTTTGGCGTTGGGGTTGATGGCGACATAGGACGCGGCGTGTTGCTCGCCCTTACGGCCATCGACGGGGATCGGGTCGTAGGGAAGCCCCATTTCCTCAAGGCATAAAGCCACCTTCATCGGGTTCGGGGCGAGGTTATAGTAGAATTTAATCATGGGTGACCTCCATTGCGACCGCGCGACTCAATTGATCGCGCGCTTTTATCATGGGCATGGGGCGGTGTGACATCACTTCTTTGACCGGGTGCGTCTCAGTTTTGACCGGGATGGCCGGCGTGGCCTGTAAACCAGCCGAAACGGTTATCGTGATTTTAATTCGGGGTTAAATCGCCTGAGGATCGCTGTCCGTCCCATGACCCACTCTGGCCTTTTTCCGTCGCGGAACATCGCGAATATCCGGCCGCGCGACGCGGGCTTTTCAGGCCTTCGCGATGCATGGCCGCCGCTGATCGGCGTCGTCAGCGTGCTGATGTGCCTGCCGTTCACGCGGGTGATGCTGTCGCTCAGCGATGAGGGCGTGCTGGTGAACGGCGCCGAGCGGCTGTTGCATGGGCAGCGTCTCTACGCCGATTTTTTTGAGTTCCTGCCGCCCGGCGGGTTCGTGCTGACGGCGGCCTGGTTCAGCGTGGCGGGGATTTCGGTGTTGTCGATGCGGCTGCTGGCGATTCTGCTGATCGCGGGGACCGCGTGCCTGACGTTCCTGACGTGCCGCCGCGCGTCGGGCCATGCGCCGCTGTCGGCCGCGTTGACCTTGGGTTGGATCCTGATGTCGCAGGGCAATGGCACGCAACTCAGTCATCATTGGTTCACGACCTGCTTCGCGATG
>JAYVXQ010000066.1:0-8341 GCA_043785025.1 Acetobacteraceae bacterium | reverse complement strand
CGGTCGCCATCGTGCGCGCCGTGGCGACGCTTGGCGCGGGATTGGGTCTGCACGTGATCGCGACCGGTGTCGAAACGATTGGTCAGGCGCGGCTGGTGCGGGCGTATGGGTGTTCGGGCATTCAGGGGTTTCTGATCCATACCCCGGTCGTGGCGGCCGCGGTGCCGTCCGTTCTGGCCCGCGACATCGCCGCCGTTCTGGGTTGAAATCAGCCCGGATGTTCGGTGGTCGGATCGATCATTTTGCGCACCTCGGTGACGGTCGTCGCCGGGAAGCCGCTGAGTTTCGCGTGCTTGTGGATGATCGCCTCGTCCTTCGCCAAATAGACGCAGAAGGTTTTGTCGGCGGCGACATAGCTTTCGACCCATTGAATGTCGGGGCCCAGAGCGTTCAGCGTTTCGTTGGATTTGGCGGCGGCGCCGCGCAGTTGTTCGCGATCGAGGGATCCGACGGCGGGGATCGCGCGCTCGATGATGAATTTTCGTAAGGCCATGGTCAGCTCCAATCGTTTTGAATTAACGATGTTAGAATAATGCGGACGTGTCCAAAACGCAAGACAACCGGGGCTTTGCCCCGGGCCCCACCAGGAGGCGCCGCCTCCTGGACCTCCGCCAAGCGGCATGGCCCCTTGGAACCATGTGGTTGCTCCCGTAATGAACGAGGGCCTGCCCGGACGTTGAAAGGTCGTGGATGGCCCTCCTTCATTACGGGAGAAAAAGTAACAGATCCCAAAGGGCATGGCCCTTTGGCGGGAGGTTCAGGAGGGCGGCGCCCTCCTGGTACGGCGCCCCGACTCAAACCGTCGCCAGGATCACCTCCGGCCGCATCGACGGCGTCACCTCCGCCCGCCAGTCAGCCTCTCGCGGTACTACCGCCTCGCCGGCGCGCAACGTGTAAAACGTTGTGCCGAGCCCTTCAGGATGACCGCCCGCCTCGGTCACGCGCACCGCCTCGCGCAATTTCTTGCGCGCCTGGATGATCGCCTTATCCGCCGGCCCCAGATGCTCGCGCGACCGGTCGACGATGCGCCCCATGCTTTCCTGAATGGCGCGATCCTGCGCGTTGATACCCTCGATGCCGGTGAACGTCTCCTCCCTCTGCACCGTGCGATCGATCAGATAATCGTTCGACCGATTGGCATGCGGCCGGAACGTTTTCTGATCGACATGCAGCGGACCATTGCCCAGACTGCGTTCCAACCGGTCTTCCTCATTCAACGCCGACCCGTCTTTGGTGAACACCCAGTTGAAAACCATCGTGTTCTCATCGTCGATCGGCACCCAGATATGACCGGCGTCCATCGGCGCGCCGGTTTCCGATTTCGACGGCCGGATCTGATGAAACGGCAGAATGAAGTGATAGGTCCGGATATGCGTCTCGCTGTCACCCAACGGCCGCAACCCCGAGTATTGGTAACCGTAATCGGTCAGGTCGACGACCAGACGCGGCGCCTTGCCGCGCACGAAGGGGCTCGACGGTTTGAACCCGCCGCGCGTCGTCGTTTCGGTCAACGTACGATGCATGATCGGCGCATGCGAGGTATCGAGCCCGCCTTCCAGCCCCTGCAACCAGTTGCTCTCCTGAATGACTTTCGTCACGTGCCGCTGAGCCTTCGGCACCTGAGTCCAGGCGAATTTCGGCAGCGGCGGCATGGTCTCGGCCGGCCCCAGATAAGCCCAGATCAGTCCGCCGATCTCCGCCGTCGGATAGGCGCGCGTGTGGATCTTATGGGCGAAGCTGGTCTCCTCCGGTTCGTTCATCATGTCCACGCAGGCGCCGGTCACATCGAATTTCCAGCCGTGATAGACGCAGCGCAGGCCGCATGCCTCGTTGCGCCCGAAATACAGGCTGGCGAGCCGATGCGGGCACAACTCATCCAACAGCCCGATCCGCCTCTCGCTGTCCCGGAACGCGACCAGATCCTCGCCCAGAAGCCGCACCCGCACCGGCGGACCATTGGGCCCGGGAATTTCGCTGGCGAGCAAAGCGGGGATCCAGTACCGCCGCAGCGTCCGTCCCATCGGCGTCGCGGCGCCCACCCGGGTGACGATCTCGTTTTCCGCTTTGGACAACATCGGCGCGCCTCCTTTTCCTTGAACGTCTTCCCCGACGCTAACGCCGCGCGGCCCAGATGGTCCAGAGCCTCCGCGTCACGACGCCCGACGGGGAAGTCACGTGCTATTCCGGATTATTGACATTTTTCGCGTGTTTGTAAGAAGCTCTTGCATTGGAGCAGGCTAAAACCGCCCTGTACAGGACACATCACGCGGCGAGCGGTCGCCGCCCGCGTCAGCCGATTTCATCGTTCCACCGCCTCCGTTAAGGGATTTGGCAACGTTTGTTCTTCAATACCGACGCCATGATCTTCATCACCGATTTCGCCGATCAGGCGGTCATGCTGCCCGTTGTCCTGGCCGTCGCGCTGGCCATGGCGGCGCGCGGCTGGTGGCGGGGCGCCTGCGCCTGGTTGGGCGTCATCGGCGTGACCTTCGGCGTCGTCCTGATCCTGAAACTCGGTTTCCTGGCGTGCTCCCCGGTGTTCGCGGTCTGGGGCGTGCAATCGCCCTCCGGCCATACCGCCGCCGCCGCCATGGTCGCGGGCGGGCTCGGCGTCCTGCTCACCCGCCGCTTCGCCATCTGGCCCGTCGCCCTCATCGCGGCCATCGCCATCGGCATATCCCGCGTCTTCCTGGGCTTCCACTCGCTGCCCGAGGTCCTGATCGGCGGCACATTGGGGTTCGCGGGCGCCGCCATCCTGCCCAGATTAGCCGGTCCCGCCCCACCCAGCGGCCGCCTGTCCCCGCTGCTGGCGGCGCTGCTGGTCGCCGTTCTCCTGCACGGTCTGCGCCTGCCCGCCGAGGCCGCGATCTGGGAGGTTTCGCGCGGCGCGCTGGATTTCGTCCCCGCCTGTCGTGGCGGCCAGCCGTTGTGACCGCGCCCCCCGCGTTGCTATAACGCGATCATGAGCGCGCGTCTGAAAGACCGAATGAGCCTCGCCGATTTCCTGGACTGGGAAACCCGCCAGGATACGAAATACGAATTCGACGGCTTCGACGCCGTCGCGATGACGGGCGGCTCGGTCGAGCATTCCCGCATCCAAAGAAACGTCCTCACCGCCCTCGCGACCCGGTTGCGCGGACATCGCTGTGAGGCCCATGGCGGCGATCTGAAAATCCAGGTCGCCGGCCGCATCCGCTACCCCGACGTCTTCATCGTCTGCACCCCCATCCCGCGCGGCGCCTCCGTCGTCCACGATCCCGTCATCGTGTTCGAAATCCTCAGCCCCAGCACCTCCGACACCGACCGCTTCGTGAAGAACTGGGAATACCGCGACACGCCCTCAATCCAACGCTACGTCATGTTGGAGCAATCGCGCGCCGCCGCCATGGTGTTCTCCCGCGACGGCGAGGACTGGGTTGGCCATGTGCTGGCGGGCGACGCCGATCTCGCGCTGTCCGAAATCGGCATCTCGTTGCCGATGGCCGATTTATACGAAGGGGTCAGCTTCCCGCCGCCCATGGCCGACGACGACGCGGCGGATCAGCCGTCCGGGTGATCCTCGGTATAGTCGTCGAACCAGTCCAGCATTTCCTCCATGAAATCCGGATCCTCGGTCAGCCTTGTCGCGATCGCGACGCCCAGAAGCTTGGTCATGGGGATTTCGGCCTCTTCCTCGCCCTCGGCGGCTTCCGGCTCCTCGATCGATTCGATCCGGATCACCAGCCGGTCGCCGTCGGGGGCCAGGATAATCGCGCATTCCTGCTCGCCGATGGTGATTTTCAGATCGCTCATGGATCTCTCCCTGATAAGAGCGTCATCCGCTCAGGCGGACACCTGAACGGATAAAGATGCTCGCCAAAACGCTCAAAACCAAACAAGAAGGGTCAGGCCCGCCCATAGGTATCCTCGACCCGCACGATATCGTCCTCCCCCAAATAAGCCCCGGACTGCACTTCGATCAACGTCAAAGGGATCCGCCCAGGATTTTCCAGCCGGTGGGTGCAGCCCAGAGGCAAATAGACGCTCTGATTCTCACTCAACACCAGGGTATCGGCGTCGCGGGTCACCTTGGCGGTGCCGTTGACGACAACCCAGTGCTCGGCGCGATGGAAATGACTTTGCAACGATAATTTGCCGCCCGGGGAGACGACGATGCGCTTGACCTGAAACCGTTCGCCCATCGCCAGGCTTTCATAGTATCCCCACGGGCGATAGGTGCGATTATGCGCGACCGCCTGCTGGCGTCCGGCTTTTTTCAGCCGCTCGACGACGGTTTTCACCTCCTGCGCCTGATCGCGATGCATGACCAAAGCGACGTCGTCGGTCACCACCACGATGGCGTCTTTCAACCCGACCACCGCCGTCAGCATGCCGTCGCTGCGGACATAGCAATCGGTCGCCGCCTCCAGGATCACATCGCCGATCGCGACATTCCCCGCCGCGTCCTTGGCGCCCAATTCCCACAGCGCGCTCCAACTGCCGACGTCAGACCAGCCGATCGCGGCGGGCACCACGACGGCCTCGCTGGTCCGTTCGGCCACCGCGTAATCCAAACTGATCGACGGGCAGGCGCGAAACGGCGCGTCGGCCAGGCGGATGAAATCCAGATCCGTGTGCCGGCCCGCGACCGCGTCGCGCACCGCGGGGATCACCTCGGGCGCATGCGCCGCCATCTCGCGCAGCAGCGCCTTCGCGGTGAAAACGAACATCCCCGAGTTCCACAAATGCCGCCCATCCGAGGCCAGGACCGCCGCGCGTTCGGCATCGGGCTTTTCCATGAACCGCGCGACCTGATACACCCCAGGCGCGCCTGTCAGAGCCTCACCGATTTCGATATACCCATAGCCGGTTTCGGGCGCCGTCGGCCGCATCCCAAAGGTCACGATCTTACCCATCCGCGCCGCCACAGCCGCCGCGGCCAGCGCCTCATGCAAAGCCGCCGTGTCGGCGATCGAGGCGTCCGCCGCCATCATCCACAGCATCGCGTCCGGATCGGTTTCCGCGACCAGCATGGCGGCGGCGGCGATCGCGGGCGCGCTGTTGCGCCCCACCGGCTCCAGCATGATCCGCGCGCCGGTGACGCCGGCGTCGCGCAGTTGCTCGGCGATCAGGAAGCGGTGTTCGTTGTTGCAGACCACGATGGGCGCGGCGAACCCCGGCCCATGCGCGCGCAGCACCGTCTCCTGCATCAGCGATTTGTCCGACAGCAGGGGCCAGAGCTGTTTGGGAAAGCTCTCCCGCGACACCGGCCACAGCCGCGTGCCGGAGCCTCCGGACAGGATGACGGGAACGATGGTTTGGGTGTTCATGGATAAGTTATCTGCCTCATGTCGGGTGCCGGACGCCAGACGTTTTTTGTCATAAGCCCAATCGCTTTTGTCATAAGTGGAGTGACAAATCCGTGTCCGATACCATTGCGCGACGCAATGCGGCGGCCCGTCATAATCAGTAAACAAAAAGACCCCGCCGATCTGGCCGGTCATGGCGCGGCGGCGCGTGCATCACGCGGTGTTCGGGTCTGCGCCGACTTTGAAACGAGTCCGGATCTGCGCGCGCATCGCGGCAAATTGCAACACAAACAGCGCGATTTTCGACCCCAGTGGAAAGACCGCGATGAACAGCGGCCACCAGGCCGGGAACGCTGAGGCGACGATCAGGTTGGCGATGGCGGTAACCAGCAACAAGCCAGCCCAGATGACGCCAAAGCGCCGGACCAGCGGCATTCCCGAGAACTTCGCGGGCATATAGCGCGCCATCCAATCGGGGTGGGCCAGCATGATCGCGCCGGCGACGCCATAAGCCACGGTTGGTTTGGCCATCACGAAACGCGGGTCATGGGTCAGCAGCGTCGCCGCGCCGGAAAGCAGTACCAGCGCCACACTGACCCATTGCAGCACGCCCGTGGGACGGCGCGTCACCAGACGCCAGCCGAGGACTCCGATCGCGATCGACGCCCCCGCCAGCGTCGCGGCGACCACGTCGACCTTCATGGCGATCAACGCCGCGAAGACGATGATTCCCACCGAATCGATCAGGATCGGGCCGGCCGCGTTCAACAGCGGCTTCATCGGGCCAACGCCGCCCGCGTCAGAGGGATTTCGCGGCCGGACATTGTTGGGGCCCTCAAAATGTTTCCGATCAGGTTGATGAGATTGTCATTCTCGTCCGCGTCAACAGGATCAGTCGCGACAATATGCCGATTCCGGCGGCCGGGACGAGGCATAACAATATTTTCATAAACCACGCGTATCAGATTGAAAACCACCGTCAACGCCATAAACGATGTGGTCGCCAGCCGTTTCAAAGCTGATCGATTCACGCGGATTTGTTTCAAATCCAATTCAATCATCCAGACCCATCAACCGCGCCGCCGTCCCCCCCAATATCGCGATCCGCTCATCATCCGTCAGACCCGGCGTGTTCAACACCAGATCGACCTCGGTACTCGTCCACGGAAACGGATAATCCGTCCCGATCATGATCTGACCCGGACCCGTCTCCGCGATCAAATGCCGCAGCGCTTCGGGCGTGAAAACGATCGAGTCGAAGAACAACTGCCCATCGCGCAAATACGCCGTCGGATGCTTCTTCGGCAGCGGACCGACCCGGTTCGGAAACGTCCGGCACACCGCGTCCGACCGGTTGGCGTACGACGGCAAAAACCCGCCGCCATGCGAGGCGCAAATCTTCAGGCCGGGAAACCGGTCCAACGTGCCCTCGAAGATCAAATGCGACAGCGCGATCGTCGTTTCCAGCGGATTGCCGATCGTGTTCGTCAGCAACCCGGAGCCCGCCAACCGCCCGCTTGGCTCCAACTCCCGCGTGCCCAACGGATGCATGAACACCAGCACGCCGAGTTCCTCGCATTTAGCCCAGAACGGATGAAACCGCGGATTGGCCAGTTCCTCGCCCGCGACACTGCCACCGACCCCGACGCCCCGGAACCCGAGCGTTTTGACCGCGTATTCCACCTGTTGCGCCGCCAGATCGGGGAATTGCAGCGCCGCCGTCGCGAAGGCCACGAACCGGTCCGGGCTGGCGCCGCAAAAATCCATCAGCGTTTTATTCTGGATCCGGATCAAATCTTCCGCCACATCGCGTCCGGCGCGATACCAGTACGGGTTGATGCTCAACGCCTCGACATCGATCCCCTGCGCGTCCATCGCAGCGAGGCGCGTGCTGGTGTCATGCATCAACAAGCCCGGCGCCTCCAACGGCAAATCCACCAGAGCCATCGCCCTGGGCACGGCGCAATGCGCGTGAATATCGATGGTTTTGACACGTTTGCCGTTCACCACGACCTCCCGCCGCCGCGGCTTCGCGTCCGGCGCCTGTGTCACCGCGGCGATCGCGCATCCCACGAACGCCAGACCGGCCATGGAACTGGCCAGTAAATCCCCTGATATCGGCATCATGTTTCCCCCTGGTGAGATATCATCGTGGCGCGGGCTCGACGGGCAGCAACTGCATCTCGCCGGGATCGAACAGCGTCAGATCGGGCACCGTAACGACCCCCGGCGCTGTCACGACCCCCGGCGCTGGAACAACCGCCGGCACTGTCACGACCCCCGCCGCCGCGGCTGGTTTCGCTGGAACCACCGGCTTCGCCGCGCCCAACTTGCCGCCTTGCGCCAGCGGCTTCGGCCGCAGCACCGCCGCCAGAGCCGTCAGATGTTTCGCCAGCATCGCCCGTGTGGCCGCCGCCTCCGGCTTCCACACCGCGTCGGCCTTGATCTCCGGCTTCGCGGTGCCCTCGCGGCACATCGTGTCGTCCGCCCGCTCGGGCGACAGCACCTGTTCCAGCCGCACCGCCAGATCGCGCATCGCGTTCAACCGGTCCTCCGGCATCGCCTTCACGACGCGCGTGACGGCGTCGAACTCCGGGCCTCGCAGCCGGTCCAGATGCGCATCCTTCGCACTGGCGTCAGCGCATTTCCGCCCATCCGTCAGCGTCACCGCCGCCGCGTACAGCCACATCATCACCGCCGTCTCCGCGAGGCCCGTGGCCCCGGTCGCGGCGATATCGCGCGCGTGCAATTCGGCGATCGCGACCCCGCCGGTGGCGAGGAACCGCGTCTGCTCCCACACCAAAGTTGCCTCGATCCCGCGCGCCGCCGTCAGCTCCTTCTTCGCCGCCTCCACCCGCGGCCAGTCGCGGCCCACCAGAGCGGTATCCAGCCTGCCGCGAAACGGTTGCGGGATCAGTGGCACGCGGTCGCCATGATAATGCTCGCGCAATACCGTCGCGCCGTTTTTGGTCAGCTTCAGCGGCCCGCCGGTGAACGCCGCCGCCGCCGGTCCGAATTCCAACGGCGTCTGCGCGACCGCCGCCAACGGCGCC
>JAYVXQ010000065.1:0-2520 GCA_043785025.1 Acetobacteraceae bacterium | reverse complement strand
CACCGGCGTGACCACCACGAACCTCACCGCCGCGGTGGCGAACGGGCATGTCACCGACATCCAGATCGTCGACACCGCCGCCAATGTTCTGAGTGCGTTGGGCTCGCTGAACATCTTCTCCCGGGTGACCTCGATCGTGCTGACCGGCGGGACGACGCTTGGCGTCACCTACGGCCAGTTTCAATCCTTCGGCATGGTGTTTGAAAAACTGGCTTCGCCCGCGACGCTGACGGTCAGCGGCGTGACCGCGGCCGCGGCGCGGTCGGTGCAGGCCAATACCCGCGTCTCGTCCTTCACCGTCACGGATACCGCCGCCAGCGTCACCGCCAACCTGAACGCGCTCAGCGGCGACACGAAACTGGCGTCGATCACCTTGACGGGCGGGTCGGCTTTGTCGCTGACATACACGCAGTTCACCAGCGGCGCCGTGGCTCTGGGCCGGATCGGCGGTTCCTACACCGTCAACGTCAGCAACGTGCCCGCCGAGGGCGCCAGCGCCGTCGTCGCCAACAGCCACGTCGCCAGCTTCACCGTCAGCGGTACGCTGGCCAGCATCGGCAACAGCCTCGATCAACTCGAAGCCGCCGTGAAGGCCGGCAAGCTGACCGCGATCAACGTCGCCGACACCGGCGAAACCATCACCATCACCGACGCGCAATACACCGTCGACGCCCATGCGATCGCGCTGCTGCGCGGCGTCTTCACCATCAACCACCCCGCACCGGTGCCCGCCCCCGCCTCCTCCGCCACGATCAATCTGGTGTGGGACGCCAAAGCCCTCGCGGCACCCGCCGCCTTCCGCTCGGCCGTCACCTATGCCGCGCAGCACATCCAATCGCTGATCACCAACCCGATCACCATCAACCTGGCGGTGGGATATGGGGAGGTCGCGGGCTCGACCCTTGGCGGCGGTGTGTTGGGCGCCGCGGGTCCGAGCCAGGGCGTCGGGGTCAGCTATTCGCAGTACAAAACCCTGCTCGCGAGCCACATCACCTCCCCCATTACGCAGACCATCGTCAGCAACATGGGCCTGGCCGATCCGACCAATGGCGGCACGATCTATGTCGCCTCCGCGCAGGAAAAAGCCCTGGGCATGATGTCGGCCAACAATACCGCGCTGGACGGCACCATGGGCTTCGCCGCCGATCCGAACGGCACCTTGTTCACCTACGATCCGGACGCCCGCGCCATGGGCGGGAAATACGACCTGATCGGCGTCGTGGAGCACGAGATCACCCACGCCATCGGCCGCATCGCTTTGGGTGGCACCTACGGCAATTGGGCCAGCGCGATGGACCTGTTCCGCTTCTCCTCCGCCGGCGCGCATCACCCCAACGCGGGCGGCAACGCGTATTTCTCGATCGACAACGGCGCGACCAATCTGAACTGGTTCGCCGCCAGCTCCGACCTCGGCGATTGGGCCTCCAGCGCCGGCAACGACGCGAACAACGCTTTCTCCAACGGCGGAGTCGTCAATCAGCTCAGCGGCGCCGACATGGCGCAGCTCAACGCCCTCGGTTTCGCGACCTCCGGCACGCCTTCAGCCAACAACGCGCTGCAGAGCGAGGTCAGCGCCACCACCGGCCTCAACGCCCCCTCGCTGACCTTCATGGGCGCCCCCGCGATCCTGTTCGCCGATGATGAGGTCCCGGTGATCGAGGCCAATCTGGATGGGATCGAGGAAATCGCCCAATTCACTTACGGCGTGAACGAACTGCGCATCGACCTGCACGGCAGCGGACTTTCGGTTTTCGACACCATGGTCGGCGGGCAGCACGCGATCGCCCTGACCAGCGCCACCGATGTCTCCCACGGCATCATTCTGATCGGTATGAGCGCCAATGAAACGGCTTCGGACCTGATGTCGCATCACCTCAACTACGACGCCGGTCACGCGGTCATCGCGTGACTCGGCATCCATCCGGCCCGAATCCCGGCTCAGGAACTGACCCGCTCCCGCTCCGCCGCCATCGCCGTCCGGCCCAACAACATCAGCGCGAGATCGTCCTGCGGCGGTTGAAACAATCCGCCGCGGGCGTCGCGGAAATAGCGCTCCAGCGGCAACGACCGCGTCATGCTGAAACCGCCCGCCACCCGCAACGCCGTCTCGGTCACCGAACAGGCGGCGTTGGTGCACAGATACTTCACCGCCGCGACCGCGGGCCCGATGTCGCTCTCGGCCAAATGGCCCGCCGCGGCCGCCCGCGCCGGCTCATGCAACGCCGCGCGCGCCGCCCGCAGCGAAACCTCCATCGACCCGATCCATTGCTGAATATGCGGCTGCGTCGCGATCGGCTGGCCCAACGCGGCGGGAACCCGATGATTGGCATAATGCGCCGCCGCGTCGCACGCCGCCTGACCAATCCCCAAAGCACCGGCGGCCAGAACCAAATTCCACACGCTGCCACCCTGGGCGCGCCGCGGCTGCCCGATCACCACCCGCTCGACGATCCGCGCATCGGGCACGAACACCCGATCATACACGACGTCGTCATTGCCGCAGCCGCGCAAACCCAGACT
>JAYVXQ010000064.1:0-2528 GCA_043785025.1 Acetobacteraceae bacterium | reverse complement strand
AAAAATCCGGCTTGAAAAACGCATCGGGACGCGTCCCGCCGGGCGGCAGCCGGAACTCATCGGCATAGAAACAATCCGCCGCCGGATGCAGTCCCGACGCCATCGCGAAGGCGCCCAGGGCATCGCGTCCCAACTCGTCGCCTATTGCCAGAAATCCGATCAGATCCGCGTCTTCGACATCCCATGACGGCGCCACGACGATCCGCTCGTCAGCCCATCGCGACGGCAAAGCAACATCGCCGAGCACCGTCACCCGCCAATAAGCCCATGACTGTTCCCGGATCGAACGCAGCGTCAGGCCCAACGCCGTCTCGCCCCACCCCTCCGCCGCCACCACCACCAGATGAAACCGCGGCCGCCAGCCCAACTGCGTCAGCATCGCGTCGACCGTGTTGCGCTCCACCGCTTTGACATGCCGGCGGATCGAGGCGGTTTCCTCCGGATTATCCGGCTTGCGGATGGTGACCCGGAACGCGTGCACCCGCGTCCCGCCGGTTTTCGACCGCGCCGTGATCTCGATCAGATGATCGCCATCGGGCAAGGCGCGCGGCGGACAATGGAACGTATACCCGCTGCGCGCCGCGTTCTCCCAGCCTGGAAACGTGAGGCCCACGTCGGGCCGCGCCATGCCGTAATGCGCCTGACCCAGAGGCGCCCCATCCAAAGCGACGTCAATCGCCTCCATCCCGTCGCGCGCCAGAGCCCAACCCTCGATCAACAGCCGCCCGGTGATCGGATCGACGGCGATGCCGTCGCGCGTGACCGGCTTGTCCAGTTCCAGGCGAAACTCCGGCCGCTCGGGATTGGTGATCGGGACGATCAGCGATTTCTCGTCGCCCTGATCGCTGAACACGTTGATCCGCACCTGATGGACGCCATCCGAGACGCCCCAGAT
Organism: Acetobacteraceae bacterium; assembly: GCA_043785025.1. Classification (GTDB taxonomy): domain Bacteria; phylum Pseudomonadota; class Alphaproteobacteria; order Acetobacterales; family Acetobacteraceae; genus Rhodopila. Next base: position 1,633 of record JAYVXQ010000064.1, on the reverse strand, counting down.
ATGCTTCTCGAACGCGAACCCGATGGCGGCGGGGATCCCCGGATATTCGCTGGCGACATCCGGCCGGTCGAGCCCATGTTCGGCGTCCCCCGCCTCCTGCCCATCGACCTCGATGCCGATCCGCGCGATGCCATGACCGCGATAGGCCCATCCCTCGACCCGCAGCGTATCGGGCCCCACGATCGCGGCCTGGTCGCACACCACCAGGATCGCCCGCCCGGAATCCCATCCCGAGGCCTCGACCGGCGCCTCAACCACCGCGCGCGCATCCCGCCGCAACGGCAAAATCGCGACATGAGAGGCCCCGCTCAGGCTCAGCACCTCGACCGAGACCGTGTCGCACGGCGCCAGATCGTCCGGCACCTGCGCGTCGAACAGGAAACCCGCCTGTGCCGCGTTGGGGAAATCCGGAAACGCCACGCCGACATCGGTCCGTTCCCGCCCATGCACCGCCGGCCCGACGCGCGCCTGGCCCATGAGCACCTGCACGGCGACGATGGGGGAGCGCGACAAGGTCCAGCCATGCACCCGCAACACCCCGTGCAGGTCCAGATGCGCGCTTTCGGGGTAGACGATGGTCGCCGGCGGCGGCGGCGGCGATGCGCCGACCGGCCCCGAGATCACCGCCGCCTGATCCGGCCGGCACCCCAACCGCAGGCTCTCGCGGAACAGCGCCCCATCCAGCGCCTCGGCCTCGATCAGCAGATCCAGCACCCGGATCATCGCCCCGCCCCGGAACGGCAAGCAAATCTGGAACCCGCGCTGAAACCCGGCCTCGCCGTCCGGCAAGGTGACCGGCAGCGGAGGCTCCCGCTGGCCAAACGCGACGGAGGCGAGTTCCGGCCCGTCCGCGTCGCGCAGACTGACCGACACCGCGGGCGCGCGCGACAGCACCTGGCCGCGCACGACCGCGTCGAACCCGCCCGCGGCGGCCCAAATGGCGATATCAGGCGCGATTTCGACCAGTAGCAATCCCGGCGGCGCGGCCGGCGCATCCATTACTTCGGGAGACGCGATCTCCGCGAGACCCCGCTTTCCAGGCCGCCGCCGCCGTGTCGCGGCCCGTTCACGAGATAGTTTCGCCTGTACGGTCATACCCATGCCTGTACGGTCATGACCAGTGCGCGCCGCGCGGCCTTATGTTACATTTCAAAAGGAAGCCGCCCCTCTTTATACCCGTCCATGTCGAAATGCTCCTGCGCCGAGGTTAGCACCCCGCGCCGGATGCCATCCGCGACATCGGGATAACGGCGCAGATACCAGTCCTCATCGACCTTGATCGCAAACGGCAGCCGCCCTTCGAAATACCCGTCATTGATGAAATGATATCGCGCCGAGCGCACCGACCCCGCGCGGATCGCCTGACCGATATCGCCGTAGGACGCGCTATACCAGGTTTCATCCACCTCGATGCCGGAGATCAATGTCTTGAGAATATTCACGAAATTTTCATAAGAAACATTCACCCGCAACTCCCCGCGCACGGTGGAGATATCGACGGCCCGGCGGATCACCTCAAACGGTGGGAAATAATTCACGGTGCCTCCTGATCGGCCTGGTCGGTGATCCCTGAAACGATATCCGCCCATGCCCGCACCCAACGCTCCGCCGTCCGCGCGCGGCCGCGACCCGT
>JAYVXQ010000063.1:0-2545 GCA_043785025.1 Acetobacteraceae bacterium | reverse complement strand
CATCGTCCGCCGACACCGACGCCCGCCTCTGGGCGGCCTTCGCCACCGCCGGCACGCAAGACGCGCGCGTCCGCACCTGGCTCGCGCTGCAATGCCGGACGATCGACAACGTCGACGCCGCCATGCTGCTGCTGGCCCAACACGGCGCCCCCTTCGCCCCCGTCGCCCTCTGGCCCGACGCCTCCCAGGACCTGTCGTTCCTGAAACAGGCGGCCGAGGATTGCGTCAAATCCGGTGAACCCATCGTCCTGTATCCGCCCCACGCCAACGGCGCGTCCGGCATCCACATCGCTTACCCCTTCCTCGGCGATGGCGAGCGTCCCGTCGGCGTCGTCCTGCTCGACCTCCGCGCCCGCCCCGAAACCGAAATCCGCGTGGCCCTCCGCCGCCTGCACTGGGGTATCGGCTGGCTCGAAGCCAACGCCATGCGCGAGGTCATCGGCCGCGAGCGCCAGCGCGTAACCCAGGCCGCCGCCGCCCTCGATCTGGTCGCCGTGGTGAACGAGCATGACCGCCTCGACGCCGCCGCCATCTCCATCGTCAACGAACTGGCGATCCGCCTTGGCGCGACCCGCGTCGCCTTGGGCCTCGACGCGGGCCGCGGCACGCGGCTGCTGGCGCTGTCCCACACCGCCTGGTTCCGCCGCAAAACCACCATGGTCCGCGCCATCGAGGCGGCAATGGACGAGGCGGCAGACCAGCGCGTCACCATCCGGGTTCCCGCCGCCGCCGACAGCGCGATCCGCATCCAGGTCGCGCATGAGGCCCTGACCGCCAGTTGGGACGCCGCCAGCTGCTTCACCACCATCCCGCTCCTCAGCGACGGCGCCCCCGTCGGCGCCATCACCTTGCTGCACGCCGAGCCGCCCGCCGACAGCGTCATCCGCCTCGCCGAGGCGATCTCCGCCCTTCTTGGCCCCATCCTGCATGGCAAACGCCGCGCCCGTCGCATGGTCTCCGGCCGCATCGCCGACGCGGTCCAAACCGCCGCCGCCGCCGTCGCCGGTCCCCGCCATCTCGGCTGGAAACTCGCCGCCGCCACCGCCGCCATCGCCGTCACCGCCGCGGTGCTCATCCCCGTCGAGTTCCGCGTCTCCGCCAAAGCCGTGCTGGAAGGCCGCGTCCAACGCGCCGTGCCCGCCCCGTTCGAGGGCTTCATCGCCACCGCCCCGATCCGCGCCGGCGACATCGTGCGCATGGGCGACGTCATCGCCACCCTCGACGACAAAGATCTCCGTCTCGAACAGGTGAAATGGCAAAGCGAGCGCGACCGCCTGACCCTCAAAGCTCGCGAGGCCCGCGCCAAACACGATCCCTCCGCCGGCGGCCAGCTCGACGCGCAACTGCGCCAGACCGAGGCGCAACTGGCGCTGACCACGGAAAAACTCGCCCGCACCCGCCTGCTGGCCCCCGTCGACGGCGTCGTCGTCTCCGGCGATTTGTCGCAATCCCTCGGCGCCCCGGTGGAAACCGGCAAAGTCCTGTTCGAAATCGCCCCGCTCGACGAATACCGCGTGCTCATCCGCCTCGACGAGCGCGACCTGCGCTTCGTCCGTCCGGGCCAGGACGGCAAATTGCTGCTGCACGGCATGGCCGACGGCGCCGTGCCGTTCACGGTCTCCCGCGTCACCTCGATCGCCGAAACCGACGCCGGCCACAACACCTTCCGCATCGAGGGCGCGCTGACCGGCGCCCCCGCCAACCTCCGGCCGGGCATGGAGGGCATCGGCAAGATCACCGTCGAGGAGCGGTCCTTCGCCTGGGTTTGGACCCGTGGCCTGACCGACTGGATCCGCATGCAAATCTGGTCCTGGACCCCCTGAGCCGCGATGGCACAGGCCTTCTTCACCCAGAACTGGTACCGCGTGGCGGCCTTGCGCCCGCGCATCCAGAACCACGTCAAGGTCGAGCGCCATCGCTACGGCCGCCAGGTCTGGTACGCCCTGCTGGACCCGCTGGCGGGCCGCGTGCACCGGGTCACCACCGCCGCCTATTTGTTCGCCGTCCGCATGGACGGAAAGCGCACCGTCGATGACATCTGGCAGGAACTGGTCGCCGAAATGGACACCGGCGCGCCCGGCCAGGAAGCCGTCATCCAACTGCTGATGCAACTGCACGGCGCCGACATGCTGGCCGGCGACATCCCCCCTGACTCGGCGGAGCTGCTATCCCGCCGCGACCGTCAGGCCCGCTCGATCTGGCTCAGCAACATCCGCTCGCCGCTGTCGATGCGCTTCCCGCTGATCGACCCCGACGCCTTCCTGACCCGCACTTTGCCCTTCGTCCGCCCCTTCCTCGGCTGGACTGGCCTGCTGCTGTGGCTCGCGCTGCTGATCGCCGGAGGCTCCACCGCCGCCCATCACTGGTCCGAACTCACCGAAAACATCCTCGACCGCGTCATGGCCTCGCAAGGCCTGCTGGCGCTGGTGCTGTGCTACCCGATCATGAAAGCCCTGCACGAACTCGGCCACGGCTATGTCGCCAAAAACCTCGGCTGCGAGGTCCGCGAAATGGGCGTCATGCTGCTGGTCTTGTTCCCGGTGCC
>JAYVXQ010000062.1:0-2547 GCA_043785025.1 Acetobacteraceae bacterium | reverse complement strand
CGCGGTGGAAGGTGATCCGTAGCTCGGCGAGGCGGATTTTGCTCATGCCGATTTCGGCCGGGACGAAAAAATCGGGATTGTCGGTGAACATCAGATAGGCCTGCGCCTCGTTCGCCATCACGTCCTCCAGGCTGGAATCATAGCCGAGGGTGTGCAAATGGCGACGCATGCGATCGCGCTCGGCCGCGGTCAGGGTCGAAGCCCAGAAGCGGCGGACATGGGCCGCGTAAGCGGGGTTGGCGAAATACTCGCCGTGCGACAGCTCGTGATGCAGGATCGTGGCGCGGGCGGTGACCGTCACATGCGCGTCGGCGCCGACACGGGGGAGGGAGATCAGGGCGCCCACGGCGTCGGGTTCGAACCAACCCTCCTGATGCATCAGGCGGCGGAGAGTTTCCTCCTCCTCGGAGTTGCGGATGTTGTCGCGGTCGGCCAGGGCGAAGAAGCGGGCGAGGGCGGAGGCGCCGTAGTCGTGGCCGTAATAGAACGTGTCGGCGCTGTTGCCAGCGCGGCGGACGAAGGCGTCGAGTTCCTGCTCGGTCAGGACGCGGTCATGCGGCAGGCCGGTTTTCTCAACGAAAGCGGCGGCGCGGTTGAGCATGCGTCCCTGGTGTTTGAGGGAGGCGAAGTCCACGACCAGGATGCGCGGATTGGGGGCGAAGCGGAACACCGCGAAGGGCGGGTCGCCGGTGGCGAAGCCGTGGTCGAGGATATGTTGCTCGGTCGCGGTGACGATCGGGATCGGCGGCGGGGTGGCGGGTTGAACGGGGACGATGGCGGCTGAGCGGGTCTGGGTTTGCAGCGCCAGCACGGTGGGTTCAGCCTTCGGCGCGGGTTGCGGTTCTGGGGTGGAGAGCGGTGGTGCGGTTCGCGGTGGCGCGGCGGCGATCTGGGGCGCGGCGGCGATCTGGGGGGTGGGTGCGATCGGCGCGGGGCCATGGGCCAACCAGATCAACACTCCCGCCAGAACCGCGGCGCCGATCGCGGCGGGGGGCGCGATTTTCAGCCATAATGGGACGGTTTTTTTGCCGGTCGGGGGATGCGGCGTCGCGCGAGTTGGCGGCGCGGCGCGCTTTCCCGCGTTGGGCCGGATCACGATTGTATCGTCGTCGTCCGCGGATCGCGGCATGCCGGCCTCACCCTCATTGGGATCGAAGCCTGATCGCTCGTCCCGGATTTTTGTGGCCGGGGGCGGACGATTCCGTTGATCCTCAGGACCAGATCGTTGCACCAGTGAAGGGTCCAGCGCAAGCGCGATTTCCCTGGGCGACAGGCCGGTGATGCGCCGTGGGCGGGATGGGATTTTGCCGGGTTCCGGCGAACCGGGTTCCGGGTCCTGATCGCGGCGGGAGGGGGCGTCGCGCGTCATCGCCGGGCTTCGGTGGCGCGGCACGGATCGCGTGTCTGACGTGCTGACATGGACTGCCCCGGACTAATGCGCGGTCGCCGCGGCGGGGATTTGACCGGCGCGGCGTCTCATTCGTCGTCAGGGAGAACGATACCCGAACGAACATCTCATTTTACGTTGTATTTCTCGGGCCTGTATATCGCGGCGCCCAGTCAATTCCAACGAAATTCGCATGTCGCGGGTGGGGGTTGGTCAGCCGCCGAGGTTGATGACCTGGACCCGGCGGTTGCGCGCCTCGGGCGTTTGGGCGGGCGCCTGGATCAGGGGGCGATCCTGGCCGATGCCAATCGCCTCCAACCGCGCGGGTTGGACGCGGTATTGGCCGGAGAGATAGGTCACGACCGCTTCGGCGCGGCGTTGCGACAAGGTGAGGTTTTCCGGGGCGGTGCCGACATTGTCGGTATGACCCTCGATCCGGAAGCGATAGGTGGCGAGGTCCTGGGAGGCCAGCGCGCGGCCCAATGAGTCGAGCGAGGCGCGGGCGGTGGGCGTCAGATCGGCGGATCCGGTGGGAAAATTGACGGTGACGTTGACCGAGAGGTTGGCGGCGGCCGGCTCTGGCAGCGCATGGCGCGCGGCGGCGGGAATGGCCTGATTGCCGGCGGTGGATGGATGGCGGGGTTGGGCGCTGGTGGCGACGGGTTTCGCGGCGGTGCTGGCGGGCGCGGCCGCACCGCCACCCAGTCGGATGCCGCGGGTGGAGCCGCCGACGAGATCGCCCGAGGGTTTCAGCGCGGAAATGATCTGATCGGCGGTTTGTTGCGCGGCGGCGAGGCCGGCGGAGGTGAGCAGCATGGCGGCCGTGAGCGCGACGCAAGCGAGCGAATGCGCGGTGGAGCGCGTGGTGAGACCGTGGGAGAATACATGTGCAACCGGCGCGGGTGCAGCCGGCGCGGGCAGAGACGCGATATCCAAAGCGGCGGTCGTCGTCGTCTGGGCTGAGGCTGGCATCGTCGTTACTCCCACCATGGTCCTGGTTCGCTAACTGCGTTTAGTCACATAAACGAGCCGGTTGAAATAATCAAACCCTGGAATGAGATTATACCCGGGTTTCGTGGAAATCCGGGTATACGCGCCCAGGGTTGGCGTGGCGGCGGGCGCGAAACCAAAACGATACCCGGATTTCTGAATGATCCGGG
>JAYVXQ010000061.1:0-2556 GCA_043785025.1 Acetobacteraceae bacterium | reverse complement strand
CCGGCGGGGGTGCCGGTGAAAGTCTGTCGGGTTTGGCGCGGTCGTTCTTCTTCGCCCGCGCCCGCTCGCTGCTGGTCACGCATTGGGAGGTGAGCGACCAGGTGGCGGCTTTGCTGGTGGTGCTGACCATCAACAACATGAAGGAAGCTCCGGCGGGCGGGGTGACGGGGGGCTTGCGGGAGGCGCAGTTGAGCCTGTTGGAACGGGCCTCCAACGGCAAGCTGCAGCCGGAGATCGCGCATCCCTTCTTCTGGGCTCCGTTCGCGGTGATTGGGGATGGCGGTGAGGGTGGCCGCGCGAGTGGTGTTTCATCCAGGCTCTGATGCGGGCTATGCTGGCGGCCAAGCGGATGGGTGGGTTTAGAAATGTCGTCGGCCATTGAGTCCCTTGGCAAATACGCGATCAGGCGCCAGCTTGGCCGCGGCGCCATGGGCACGGTGTACGAGGGCTTCGACCCGATCATCGAGCGTGTGGTGGCGATCAAAACCGTGCGCCTCCCCGAGGCCGGGGACGATGAAACGGCCGAAGAAATCGCCCGTTTCCGCCGCGAGGCGCAGGCCGCCGGCCGGCTGACCCATCCCAATATCGTCGGCGTGTTCGACTACGGCGAGACCGCCGACCTCGCTTACATCGTCATGGAGTATGTCGACGGTCCGCCGCTGAAATCGCTGCTGGATAAGAACGAGCGGTTTCCGCTGCCGCAAATCCTGCGCATTATGGAGGACCTGCTGGCCGGTTTGCAGTTCAGTCATGAGCGCGGCGTCGTGCATCGCGACATCAAGCCCGCCAACCTGATGCTGACCTTATCGGGCCAGGCGAAAATCGCGGATTTCGGCATCGCGCGGATCGAAAGCTCCAGCATGACCCAGGCGGGGACCGTTTTGGGCACGCCGGCGTATATGTCGCCTGAGCAGTTCATGGGGCAGGTGGTTGACGCGCGGTCCGACATCTATTCCTCGGGTGTGTTGCTGTATCAGTTGCTGACGGGTGAGCGGCCGTTCGACGGCAGTATGTCGGCCATTATGCACAAGGCGTTGAATACCGAGGCGCCGGCGCCGTCGCAGATCTCGGTCACGGCGCCGCGCCCCTTCGATGGGGTGGTGCGGCGGGCGATGGCGAAGCGCCCGGAGGATCGCTACCCCTCGGCGGTGGCGTTCATCGCGGCGATCCGGGTGGCGGCGGCGGCTCCTTCGGGTTCAATTGAGGTTGAGGACGATAGTGGGGACGCGACGATGATCGCGGCACCCCGGCCTTCGGCGTCGCGCAAGGCCGGGGTGTCGCCGGCGGAGGTGGCGGCGGCGATGCGGCCGGCGCGGCCCGATCCTTTGCCAGAGGTTGCCGCGCGGGGGACGGCGGCGGGTCCGATCGCGAAGACGCCGGGGTCGCGGATGCCGTGGATCGCGGGCGGCGGGGTCGTGGGCCTTGGGTTGATCATGGGCGTTGGGTATTTTGTAATGACCGGTTTCAATACGCCCGCGCCGCGGGTGGTGGAGCCGCCTCCAGTGCCCGCCGCGCCGCCTGTTGGAACGCCAACGGGGACTGGGGGCAGTGCGACGCCGCCCGTCGATCCGGCGCCGCCGGTGACGGAGACGAAGCCGCCTCCGCCGGTGGTGCCCGTTGTGCCCGTGACGCCGCCTGTCGTGGTGGCGCCGCCGGTCGTGACACCGCCGGTGGTTGTTCCGCCCATTGCGCCTCCGGTTGGCCCCATCACGAATACGCCGCCGGTGGCCGATACCGAGGAGGTCGCGCGGGCTGAGATCGCGTCGTTCGTGGCCCACCTGCCATGCGCGCTGTTCGACGGCGATTTACGCGATGGCGCGGTGAAAGTAAGTGGTGTCGGTGGCAAGGCGGCGATCGACGGATTACGGCAGAAAATGACGGTGATCGGGATGAACCCGGCCTCGCGGATCACGCAGGTCGATCCGGTGTTTTGCGGCTGGATCGATTTGTTGCGCCCGTTCGCGGCCGGGTTCGGCGACAGCGGGCCGCGGTTGGGCCTGCAATTGGTGGGCGATCAGGGCTTTCTGGTCAAGGACGAGTATATTCGGCCGAGGATGACGATGGCGGATTTCCGGGGGGTGCTCCGGGTGGATTATTTGGACCGAAGTGGTAACGTTCAACATTTATATCCGCAGATCGCCGATCCGAAACAGCGGCTGGCGGCGGATGCTCCGCGGGTGTTCGAGCCGGGCGAGAAGTTGGCGTTGGGCGACCATGACGACAATAATCCGGGTTGGCAGGTGGATGAGCCGTATGGCACGGATATGATTATCACGGTTGCCTCGGAGGAGGCGTTGTTCGACCGGGCGCGGCCGGCGAATGTGGAGAAGGCGGCGGTGTATTTCCGCGATCTGAAGAAGGCGTTGGATTCGGCGCGGGCGCGGGGGACGCGGACGGCGGCGATCGCGATGCCGGTGGAGACGCGGCGGAAATAGTTTTCCGCGAGTCGTCGATCAGTCACCGCGGCTTATAGTGCGAGCCGGGTTTGCCGACGGCGGCGTGCGAAACCAAAAGCGTGCGTGTTTTCAACAAAAGCCGTTGAGATTGCGGGTCAGG
>JAYVXQ010000060.1:0-8475 GCA_043785025.1 Acetobacteraceae bacterium | reverse complement strand
GCACCGGCGTCGAGCCGGATGGGTTCAACATCAATAAAGGCTGCGGCTCCACGGTGCCCGAGCATTTGTGCGCGTTGGTCGCGGAGCATAACGCCGATCTCGGCATCGCGCTGGATGGCGACGCCGACCGGTTGATCATGGCCGATGAGCGGGGCGAGATCGTCGATGGCGATCAGGTGTTGGGCCTTATTGGCCGGTCCTGGCAGGAATCCGGGCGGCTCCGCGGCGATGGGATCGTCGCGACCGTGATGTCCAATCTGGGTCTGGAACGTTTTCTGGGCGGGCGCGGGCTGCGGCTGCATCGCACCCAGGTTGGTGATCGCTATGTCGCCGAGCATATGCGCGCGCATGGCTTGAACATTGGAGGCGAGCAGTCGGGCCATCTGATCCTGTCCGATTTCGCCACCACAGGCGACGGCTTGCTGGCGGCGTTGCAGGTGCTCGCGGTCGTGGTCGAAAGCCAGCGCAGCGCGTCCGAGGTCTGCCAGGTGTTTCAACGGCTGCCGCAACGGCTGAAGAATGTCCGCTTCGCCGGCGCCTCGCCGTTACGGCTGGATCACGTCCGCCGCGCCGTCGCCGCCGCCGAGGCGCGCCTGGCCGGCACCGGCCGGCTGCTGATCCGCGAAAGTGGGACCGAGCCGCTGGTGCGCGTGATGGCCGAGGGCGAGGATGAGGCGCAGGTGCTGGACGTCGTCGACGGGCTGTGCGCGCTGATCGCCGACGCCGTGCGCCAGCCCGTGCCCGCGGCCGAATAGGTGGTCTGCCCGGATCGCATGACCGGACGGGTGCTGATCATCGCGGGATCCGATTCCGGGGGAGGGGCGGGGATCCAGGCGGATATCAAAACGGTGACGGCGCTGCGCGGATTCGCCGCCACCGCCCTGACCGCGTTGACGGCGCAGAACACAATGGGCGTGCACGGCGTGCACCCGGTGCCGCTGGATTTCATCGCCCAACAGATTGAGGTTGTCTTGAGCGATATCGGCGCCGACGTGATCAAAACGGGCATGTTGGGCACGTCGGATGTGATCGAGACGGTGTGTTCGTCTCTGGAACGATACGGTGCCGGCATCCCGGTGGTGGTCGATCCCGTGATGGTGGCGAAAGGCGGCCATGCGCTGCTGGCCGATGACGCCGTGGCGACGTTACGGCGGCGATTATTGCCGAAAGCGTTTGTCATCACGCCGAATTTGCCGGAAGCCGAGGCGTTGGTCGGCATGCGCATCACGTCGGTGACGGAGATGCGCGTCGCGGCTGGCGCGTTATTGGCTCTGGGCGTTCCCGCGGTGTTGCTGAAAGGCGGACATTTGCCGGGAGACGAGCTGACGGATCTGCTGGCGACGGCGGATGGGATCGAGGCGTTTACGGCGGCCCGGATCGTGACGCGGCATACGCATGGGACCGGGTGCACGACGGCCTCGGCGGTGGCGTGCGGGTTGGCTCAGGGGTTGGGGTTGCGGGATTCCGTTGTGCGGGCGCGGGCTTATGTGCGGGCGGCGATCGCGGGGGCGCCGGGGTTTGGGTCGGGGCATGGGCCGTTGGATCATGGGGTGGCGGCCCCATAAAGCGTCCCGAGATTGATGAACCGATTGACGGCCGCCCGGCCGGGTATGAAGGCGTGTCCGATGCCTCGGTTGCCTTCAATGGAGGTGCGTCGCGTTCACTCGAAGGTGATTTACCATCCCTTCAGGTCAATGCGGCCCATTCCGCCGTGCCCAATCCGCATCAACATTACTGAACTTCTGCGCATCTGACCCATTGCACGGTCGCTGCGCCAATGTGGCCGCCGTCGGCAGAAAGACCCTCAGACCATCGCTCCCACCAGCACGTCCGGGGATGGCTTCCAGACACAATCCGTCGAAATCACTCTTGATCGACCAGACAAAGGAGCCCGCGCGTTCGATCAATGTCCATTTGTCATTAGTTCCGCTGGAGCAGGGAAACAGAATGATCGGTGCGCTGGCATCCCGCCGCGCGCCCGAAATATTGACACATTTGCCGCTCGGCGTATGCAACAAATGATGTGTGGTGACGTCATAGCCCCATTGTTCGAAGAATGGCACAACTGGGCATCCATCCTCGCCGATCCGAAGCGTATGGCACTTCTGAAATGTCAGACCGACATCCTGGACCGCGCCCGGCGGACCAATCAACGGTTCATCGATATTCAACGCGTACAATGCTCGCTGATGCGCCAGTACGGACGGCGGAGTGGTATTCGGAAACGTTCCGGTGGGCGAATCATCGGCCGGAATGTCCTCGATCGCCGCGAGGATCTGGGTGCGCAGTGGAAAAATCGCGGCGTCCGTGCATTGGTTGATCGATGCTACCCAGGTCCAGGTCGTCGCGCCGGCGCAGGTCTGACCGGCGAGACAGTTGGTCGAGCAGGAGGAATGGACGCCAAGCAGGCGCCATTCAAGCTTCCGTTGCGTCGAAAGGGGATTATCCCAATCCTGGATGTAAGATGGACCCCCGCTGTCACCACCCGCGATGATCGCGCCTTTTTTCCCGGGGTAGCTGAAGGTTGCCGGCGGCAAGGCGGAATTCGGCGATATGGAAGAAATATCGAATTCGGCCGAGCGATATTGGCCGTCCGATACGGAAGGAACCGCCGTTGGACCGATCTGAAACGCCAGGGCGTTGATACCCCGCCCATAGGCCGTTACGGTCAGATTTCCCATCGGTCGTTGTTCATTGAGCTTCATGGCGGGAAAATTCGCCCGATCGAAATCGTGTTGCCCAAGCTGGATCAGCGCGATGTCGTTGGGAAAGCCTTGCATGTTTTGCGGCGGCGCGCATTGGGTTGGCGTGCCAAATGGCGTTATCCGTTTCGCCTGCGCGGTCTTCGGCGTGCCGGATGGCGTGATGCCGGGCCAGTTCGCCGTCAGTGAGATTTGGTTGGGCGCGAAGGGCGGACAGGCGCCCTTATTGGAGAAAACGCAATGCGCGGCGGTGATGGCCCAAAAGCTGTTCAGCATCGACGCGCTGCACGTCCCTTCCGGCGTGGTAAGGGTCAACAAACCGAACTGAAGCCGTGTGTTTGGATCAACCGGCGGCCGCAGCGTAATGAGCGGTTCCTGTGTTTGGCCGACGGGTTCTTGCCCCATAGCGATTCCGGGCGAGACCATGGTGGCACCAAGGGAAAGCATCGCGATGCAAAAACTCCTCGCGGATGGGCCCACCATTTTTGTGTCTCCTGTGTCGAGTTAATTCAGGACGGGCTGGCCGCCTGTTCGATATGCCGAACTATCAACGGACCACCGCGCGATCTGGACTGGAGGTACTACGACTGATTCCGCAGGCTGCTGTGCGCACAAAAGAAAAGCTCGAGTTTTGATATGATTCACAAATTTATGTCGGAAGTCAAGATTTTTTGCAATTAACGATGATTTTTCGTATGCTTCTTTTGGGCGCGCTGAATTCGCGATCGTTCCGTGGCGGCCTGGCGACCAGGACATGATCGGGAGGAGGTGTTCCATGCCCTGATCACGAGTCTCTCGGCCAGGGCATCCGCGGCTCCGCTCGACGTCACGACTATGGTCCTGATCAGGTCGGGTATTTTAGTGCCGAACCAAAATATCGTCCGCGGTATGGCGTTAACGGAACAAAACGGGGCCAGGTTGACATCTGACATTGCCGCCATTGGTACCGCGCCTGGATCTTGTTTTTTAATTGCACCAACATGCACGATAAGAAAAACTCGAGATCGTCTCCAAACATTTCATTTTTTCGGAGACGCACGTGGAATCGTCCACGCGACTCAGGTTGGCCAGCCGACGTGTCTGCTCGCTTATGGAAAACTGGAGCTTGCATATGCGATGCGGTGCAATCTTCGGCTAGAGTCTTATGCACGGTCGTGTTTTCGTTCTAAAATCAACCTTGCGCTTAAATCCATCCGCCTAAATCATTCTCTTTACGCAATTATTAACGGTCAAATGAGATGGCTTCCCTCGGCCCTTCCCAAACCGGTCAAACGCGGCCAGGGCCGTCTCGGCCTCCCGCTCGGAAATCGCAACGATCTTCACCCCGGCCAGCGACAAAAACGCCCGCACATCGTCCTGGGCGTCAGCCACGCGTGCGCCGCGCTTCCGGCATATCCCCGCCACCGCTTCAAATATCGCGATCGCCGAGGTTATTGGCTCGCGTACCGCCTCCAAAGCATCCGCCAAGGCGCCGGCCTCCGGCTCAAGGGTCAGGATCGCGACGATCGCGGACGCATCGACGAACATCAGAGATCTCCGCTCAACGCATCAAACCACGCCTTATCCGCTTCCAACCCCGTCGCGGGCCGGGACATCACACGGGCCTGCAACGGCCGCAGCCGCTCCCGTAGCGGAACGCCCTGATCGAGGCGCCGTAGTTCGTTTTCCAATGCCCGTCGTACGGCCTCGGTCTTATTGATGTGTTCGCGGTTCGCCAGCGTTTCAGCTAACCGGTTGACGTCCTCGGCGCGAATGTTCAGCGGCATTGCGACTTCTTTCGTGTGTAGACACGCCAGAGACAATGTCTACACACAAATATCACAACCCCCCACCCATCGCCCACCCCGCGCACGCCTGCCACCCGCGAACCCAACCTTGCCCCATCCCCCCCCTTTGACTAGTGTCCCGCGCCTTCTCGACACACGCCCTTTTGGGAACCAGCCATGACCCTGACCGCCGAACGCCTCGACCGCATCCAGCCCAGTTTGACCATCGCGATCTCGACGGTGGCGCGGAAAATGATCGCGGACGGGAAAAACGTGATCAGCCTGTCGCAGGGCGAGCCGGATTTCGATACGCCCCGTAACATCAAGGACGCGGCGATTCGCGCGCTGGAAAACGGCGAGACGAAATACACCGATGTCGCCGGCACCAACGCCTTGCGCCGTGCGACGGCGGAAAAATTCAAACGCGACTCCGGCATCGACTACAAGCCCGAGGAGATCATCATCTCCACCGGCGCCAAACAGGTGTTGTTCAACGCCATGCTCGCGACGCTGAACGCGGGCGATGAGGTGATCATCCCCAGCCCCTGCTGGGTGTCGTACCCCGACATCGTGACATTGGCCGACGGCAAGCCGGTACTGGTCCCCTGCTCGCAAAACCACGGCTTCAAGCTGCGGCCCGAGGATCTGGAAGCCGCCATCACGCCGAAGACCCGCTGGTTCATGATCAACAACCCGTGCAACCCGACGGGGGCCGCCTATACCGCCGAGGAGCTGAAGCCGATCTGCGAGGTGCTGATGCGCCATCCGCATGTCTGGGTGCTGACCGACGATATTTACGACAGCCTGGTGTATGACGGGTTCAAGGTGGCGACGATCGTGGCGGTCGAACCGCGGTTGAAAGACCGCACGTTGACCGTGCACGGCGTGTCCAAATCCTACGCCATGACCGGCTGGCGCATCGGCGTCGCCGGCGGGCCCGTCGCGCTGATCAAGGCGATGGACAAGCTGCAGAGCCAATCGACATCGAACCCGAACTCCATCGCTCAGGCCGCCGCGATCGAGGCGTTCACCGGCCCGCAGGACACGATCGAGGCGATGCGCCGCGTGTTCGAGGAACGGCGCGATCTGGTCGTTTCGATGTTGAACCAGGCGAAGGGCGTGAACTGCTCCAAGCCCGACGGCGCGTTCTATGTCTATCCCGCGATCCATGGCTGCATCGGCAAGACCAGCAAAGGCGGCAAGCTGATCAAGGATGACGAGGCCTTCGTGCTCGCGCTGCTGGACGAGGAAGGGGTCGCGACCGTGCATGGCGCCGCCTTCTGCTATCCCGGCTATATCCGCATCAGCTATGCCAGTTCCAACGCGGATTTGATCGAGGCGATGACCCGGATCCAGCGGTTCTGCGAGGGGCTGCGCTGATGCCGGGTTTCTCGCAACGCCTCGGCCGGGTGCAGGTCGCGGCGAGTGTGGCGATGACCGTCAAAGCGCGCGAATTGCGGGCGCAAGGCAAGCCGGTGATCACGCTGACGACGGGGGAGCCGAATTTCGACAGCCCGCCGCACGCGATCGAGGCGGCGCATCAGGCGGCCTTGTCCGGCGATACCAAATACCCGCCGCAGGATGGCACCAAGGCGTTCAAGGAAGCGATCCAGCGTAAATTCAAACGCGATAGCGGCATCGACTACGCGATGGACGAAATCGGCGTCGGCAATGGCGGCAAGCAATGTTTGTTCAACGCCATCATGGCGACGGTCGATCCCGGCGACGAGGTGATCATTCCGGTGCCGTCCTGGATCGCCTACGCCCAGATGACGCAGTTGTGCGAGGGCGTGCCGGTGCTGGTGAACTGCCCGCAGAATAACGGCTTCAAGCCGCGGCCCGAGGATATCGACGCCGCCGTCACCCCGCGCACCAAATGGCTGATCCTGAATAATCCGAACAACCCGACCGGCGCCTGCTGCACGGCCGATGAGTTGAAAGCCATCGCCGCCGTCATGCGCAAACATCCGCATGTCTGGATCCTGTCCGACGACATGTATGAACATTTGATTTTCGGCGGGTTCGCGCATGCGACGATCGCTCAGGTCGCCCCCGATCTGAAGGACCGCACGCTGACGGTGACCGGCGTGTCGAAGACCTATGCGATGACCGGCTGGCGTATCGGCTTCGCGGGCGGTCCCAAGGCGCTGATCAAGGCGATGGTGAACATGCAGGGTCAGGCGACCGCGGGCATTTCCACCGTCGGCATGGCCGCCGCCGTGGCCGCGCTGAATGGGCCGCTGGACGGCGTGCGTGTGCAGAACGAGGCCTATAAGCGCCGCCGCGACATCGCGGTCGCCATGCTGAACGCCTCGCCGGGGATCAGTTGCCATTCGCCCGAGGGCGCGTTCTATGTGTTTCCGAATGTCGCGGGCTGCCTCGGCAAAACCACGGCGGGCGGGCGCAAGCTGAACACCGATGAGGACGTGTGCCTCGCGTTGCTGGAGGAACATTACGTCGCCACCGTCCATGGTGCCGCGTATCACATGAGCCCCTATCTGCGGATCAGCACGGCGACCGCCGATGACGATCTGATCGAGGGTCTGCGCCGCATTCAAACCTTCTGCGAAGGTCTGCATTGATCCGCCGCGGCCGCGACTCCGACGCGGACGCGCTGATCGCCCTGACATGGGTTTGCTGGTCTCAGTATCCGGGCGTCCGCATGGATGTGGACCTCGAGATGCCGGAATATCGCGCGCTGGCGACATATTACGCGGATCTGGGCGGCGCGCTGTGGGTCGATGAGCGTGGCGGCGCGATCACCGGCATGATCGCGACGCGGCCATTGCAAGACGGCGTCTGGGAAATCTGCCGCGTCTATGTGGAGCCCGCCTTGCATGGCTCCGGCCTCGGGCATCAATTGCTGGACACAGCCGAGGCGTTCGCGGCGGGCGCTGAGCGGTTTGTATTATGGAGCGACACGCGCTTCGAGCGCGCGCATCGGTTCTACGAGAAACGATCTTTCGTCCGCCGCGGACCGATCCGGGTGCTTAACGACATCTCCGCGTCGCTGGAATACCGTTTTGAAAAACCGCGCGATGGGATCGAGATTTTGGATGTCGCGGGCGCTGAGTCCGCTATCGGCCGCCTCGGCGATATTTTAATTGCCTGTGTGGCGGAAGGCGCGGGCGTGTCGTTCCTGCCGCCGCTGTCAACCGGCAAGGCCCGCGCTTTCTGGGCTGGCACGGCGCGCGACGTGGGCGCGGGCGCCAAATGTTTGCTGGCGGGTTGGGTCGACGGCGTGCTGGCGGGCACGGTGACATTGGTCTTGGCGATGCCCGAGAACCAGCCGCATCGCGCCGAGGTCGCCAAGCTGCTGGTCGATCCCGCGATCCGCCGTACTGGGCTTGCGCGCCGCCTGATGGCGCGGTTGGAGCAAGCGGCGGCGGACGCGGGCAAGACGTTGCTGATGCTGGACACCCGCGCGGGCGATCGGGCGGAGCATCTTTATCGCTCCATGGGTTGGACCGAGTTGGGCGTCGCACCGGGACACGCGCTGTCGAAAGACGGGATTTTTGAGGACACCGTGTTCTTCTGGAAACGGATCGCGCCCGCCGCCGATTGAACCAGTGAGGCGCGCCGATCTCGGCCTGTATTGGGCATCTTTGCACACTACGCTGTTTGATCCGCCAAGGCCCGATCGGCGATTTATGTCGAGAGTGGATGGTGCGTTTTTTTGATCATCAGACGCCATGCTGACCCGTTACGGCGTCGATCCCGGATGTGTCATCGTTATCGCGCGCCAATGTGATCCGCGAGGTCAGCGGCGGAATACGTCTCTCCGAAACTATTGGCGATTTCCGGTAACATCGTCGCGTTCCAGGCGTGCCACGCCGCCTCCATCCGGTCGAACACGTCACGGCGCAAATCTTTTAAATTCCCACGCTCCCGCGGGTCGGCCACGACGTCGAACAGGAACTGATTGTCCTGAATTTTGAGGTATTTGAAATCGCCGTCTCGCATCGCCCGTTGCGCGTTGGTTTTGTATCGCCAGAACAATGTTCTCG
>JAYVXQ010000059.1:0-2562 GCA_043785025.1 Acetobacteraceae bacterium | reverse complement strand
CGGCGCGCATGCGCTCGGCGATGGTGCCCTGCGGGACGATTTCCAGCTCGATCTTGCCGGCGCGATACAGGGTTTCAAACACGATGGGATCGGAGGAGCGGGGGAAGGAACAGATGATCTTGCGCACCCGTTCCAATTCCATCAGACGGGCGAGGCCGACATGGCCGGATCCCGCGTTGTTGCAGGCGACAACGAGGTCTTTGGCACCCTGCTCGATCAGGCCGTCGATCAATTGGTTGGGCTGCCCGACCGAGCCGAAGCCCGCCAGCAGCACGGTCGAGCCGTCTTTGATGTCCGCCATCGCGTCGGCCATGGTTTGGACGATCTTGTTGATCATCGCGGTGCGTTTCCTCTCGGCGCGGTCTGAATGCCCGGAGGATAGTGGGATCGCGGGAACGTGCCAACTCCGGGCTTCGTCACTTCCGGCTTCGTCACTTTGGGCCTCGTCACTTTGGGCTTCGTCACGACGCCGCGCGTTAACCGGATATTAAGCTTTTCGATCTATACCGCCGGTCATGCTGTCACCAACCTCCCTGTCCGGCCTCGCCCCGATCGGTCATCTTCTCATCGATCGTATCCGGTCCGTGAGCCCATCCTCAGGGCCCACACCGCCGATCTCGCCGATCTCTCCGGGTCCGTTACGCCTGCCTCCGGGCGGCGGACAGTCCGACGGCGATCCGCCCGCGCGCGCCTTGCCGCGGGGATCCGTGCTCGATATGTCGGTCTGAACGCGGTCCAAACCATCGGTCGCCAAACCATCGGTCCCCAAACCTTCGGCCCCCAAACCATTGGTCTCTTGAATGCCAGGCCTCCGGCGCGCCAAACTATCGCGTGCCCGACCGGAGATTGCCCGCGTGACCCTGATCGCAATGCCAAGACGCCTGTTCGCCCCTATGGCGCTGGCGGCGCTGTGCGTCCCGCGGACCGTCTTGGCGCTGGACCAGAAATTCACCGACGCCGACGGTGACCTGATCGCCGACACGCCCGCCGACCCCAAGGCACAGATCGACCCGGCCACGCTGATCTTCGCCTATACCCCGGTCGAGGACCCCGAGGTCTATCGCAAGGTCTGGGACGAGTTCATCGCCCATTTGACCAAACAAACCGGCCGCAAGGTCGTTTTCTTTCCGGTCCAGTCCAACGCCGCGCAGATCGAGGCGATGCGCGCGGGCCGCCTGCACATCGCGGGGTTTAACACGGGATCGGTGCCTCTCGCGGTCAATTGCGCCGGGTTCGCGCCGTTCGCGATGATGGCGTCGAAACAGGACGCCTATGGGTATGAGATGGAAATCATCGTCCAGGCCGATGGGCCGATCCACAAGGTCGAGGATCTGAAAGGCAAGACGGTGGCATTCACCGACCCCAACTCCAACTCCGGTTTCAAAGCACCATCGGCGATTTTGAAAGCGCAATTCGGGCTGGAGGCCGAGCGGGATTTCAAAACCGCGTTCTCCGGCAAGCACGACAACTCGATCCTCGGCGTCGCCAACAAGGATTACGACGCCGCGGCGGTGGCGAACGCGGTGCTGAAACGGATGGTCGGGCGCAAGGTCGTCGATGGCGCGAAGCTGCGCACCATCTTTAAATCGCAAACGTTTCCCACCACCGGCTATGGCGTTGCGTATAATCTGAAGCCGGAACTGGCCGCGAAAATCCGCGAGGCGTTCTTCAATTTCCCGTGGGAAGGGACGGAACTGGCGAAGGAATACGAAAAATCCAGCCCCCCGCAGCAGAAGTTCATGCCCATCAGCTATAAGGATACGTGGTCGGTGGTGCGGGATATCGATACGGCGATGGGCGTGTCCTACGCCTGCAAATGAACCAGCCGCCGATGCTGCTTGTGCGCGGCCTGACGAAACGATACGGCGGCAAAAACAGCACCGAGGGCGACCTCGCGCTGAATGACGTCGATCTGTCAGTGCCAAAGGGGCAGTTGATGGCGCTGATCGGCCCCTCCGGCGCCGGCAAATCGACCCTGATCCGTTGCGTGAACCGGCTGGTCGAACCCACCCACGGAACGATCGTGCTCGACGGCGCCGAGGTAACCGGGATCGGCGCGCGGGCCCTACGCCTCGCGCGGCGCCGGATGGGCATGATCTTTCAGGAATACGCGCTGGTCGAGCGGCTCACGGTCATGGAAAACGTCCTATCCGGCCGCCTCGGCTACGTCGGATTCTTCGCCTCCTGGGCCCGCCGCTTTCCCCGCGCCGACGTCGCCGAGGCGTTCCGTCTGCTGGACCGCGTCGGCCTGCGCGGCATGGAAAACAAGCGCGCCGATGAACTGTCCGGCGGGCAGCGCCAGCGGGTCGGCATCTGCCGCGCGCTGATCCAAAACCCCGCTCTGCTGCTGGTCGATGAGCCGACCGCCAGCCTGGATCCGAAAACCTCGCGCCAGATCATGCGATTATTGGTGGAACTCTGCGCCGAGCGGGATCTGGCCGCGATCGTCAACATCCATGACGTGGCACTGGCGCAAATGTTCGTCCCCCGAATCGTCGGCCTGCGCACCGGACGCGTCGTGTTCGATGGCGCGCCGGAGGGCCTGACCCCGGAAACCCTGAC
>JAYVXQ010000058.1:0-2575 GCA_043785025.1 Acetobacteraceae bacterium | reverse complement strand
TCGGTTTCGGAGAAATCCGGGTATACGCGCCCAGGGTTGGTGTGGCGGCGGGCGCAAAACCAAAAGGATACCCGGATTTCGGAGAGATCCAGGTATATAAGCACAGCGTCAAACGGTTGAATGTCGCCATACGATAAAAATCAGGTCTGTTACATGCAGACATAGCGAAGGGAGAGCGCGCCATGCCGTCGTCCTCGATCGTCAATAACCCGGATGGAACGTCCTCGGTCTTCGTCAACAATCCGACGCCGACCGTGTCGCGCACCGTCGCGCGCTACAGCGGCGCCAACGCCACCGGAACATTATTGTCCGATACGGTCGATAACAGCGACGGAAGCTCGGTGTTTTACGACTATACTCCGGTGGGCGCGATCGCCTCGACGGTCACGTATTATACCGGCGCCGACGCGACGGGCACCGCGACAACCCAGGTGCAAAACCGGACCAACGGCACATCGGTCTATCTCAATTACGCGCCCACCGACGGCGCCACGCTGACGGTCGCACGGTTCAGCGGGCCGAACGCGACGGGAACCATCACCGCCCAGTCGCAGAACTTTCCGTTCAATACGTCAAAATTCACGATTTACAATCCGGCGGCGGGCGTCACGAAAATCACCTCGTCCTGGTCTGGCCCCGACGTGACGGGGGTGAAACTGTCGGAGATCGTGACCAACGCGGACGGCACGTCGTTTTTGTATAATGACAACACGATCGCCCCGATTTCCGGCTCGATCTCCAAATACGATAACCCGGAGGCCGGCGGGACACCGCGCTGGACCATTTTCAACAACACCGACGGCACCTCGTATCTGCAACTTTTCCTGGCCGGCGGAGGCAGCGCTGTCATTGACACCATCACCTTGCGCGCGGGCCTGAACGCCACCGGGGCCGAGCTGTCGGCGACGGTGGACAGGCAAGATGGCACATCGTTGTTCTATGCGTACAACCCGGCGGCGGGGGTCACGAAAACCATCACGACGTATTCCGGTGTGAGCAAATCCGGCATCAGACTGTCCGACATCGTCGACAAGGCCGATGGCACGTCACTGCTCTACGCCTACACCCCAACCGTCAACGCCGTGAAAACCATTGCGTTCTTCAGCGGCCCGGACGCCACGGGAACGCTCACCCGGTTTATCGAGGATCTCGCCAACGGCCAATCCGCCGTCACGGTGTTCAACGCCAGTGGCGGCGGCACGAAAACATATTACCGCGGCGCCGGCGGCACGGGTGCCGTGGTCAGCGGCGGCCTGTCCGTCACGACATTATCCGGTGTCGCGAACCCCTATAACATGACGGGATCGCTTGCCTTCGACAGCGCGGGCAACCTGTTCGCCTATAATTTTGGGTCGGTGACACCGGTCGTCGAGTTCGCGCGGAGCGGAGCCGCCTATGCCGCCACGCCGGTTTTGGTCACCAACGCCATTCCCTCGGAACCGTTTCGATACCTGGGTGTCAACGCGCCCAGGCTGACCAATTTGACTTTCGACGGGGCGGGCAATCTTTTTGGTGCGACCCCCGCGAGCGGAAGTCTTCTGAACAACACGGCGCCGACCGTGTTCGAAATTCCAAGGGCCAATTTTGGTCTGAGTTCCCCGGCGGCGACCATCGCGACCTTGCCGGGAGTCGGGCGCGGCGACGTCACCGGTCTCGTGTTCGATGCCGCCGGCGATATCTTCGTCTCCTCATTCGACGGCGGTGCCAGCTTGAACGGCGCGGTGTTCGAGATCGCGAAGACCGCGGGCGGTTACGCCACGACCCTCACGACCCTGGTCGAGTTCAACGGCGCGAACGGCGACCTGGCCAACACCCTGATCGCCGATGCCGCCGGCAATCTGTTCGGCACGACCCGGTCCGGCGGCGCCAACAACATGGGCGCGGTGTTCGAGATCCCGCTGATCAACGGTGTTTACGCCTCATCCCCGCTCACCCTCCTCAGTCTGAACACAGCCACCGGCGCGACACCGAGTACTCTGATCGCGGATCTGTCCGGCAATCTGTTCGGCGTCAGCCATACCGGTGGGGCGGGCGGCGCCGGCACGGAGTTCGCGCTTAAGAAAAACGCTTTCAGACTCCAGACCGATCTCACCGACTACGCCACCAGCGCGACCATCCTCGCCAGCTTCAACGGCACCAACGGCGGCGATCCCAACGCGCTGCTGCTGGACGCCAGCGGGAACGTGTTCGGCACGACCTTTACCGGTGGCGCCAATGGCGGCGGGACAATGTTTGAGATCGCGGCGAACGCCACGGCGCCCACGACCCTGCTGAATTTCTCGACCGCATACGGCGGGCCCAGTGGACTGACCGGGGACACGTTGGGGAATATGTTTGGGACTTTGGCCAACAGCGCGTCGGTGTTTGAGGTCGCGGTCCCCGGCTTCATCCACGCGCCGGTCAACGTGAACAACGCCAACGGGACTTCGGCGCGCACCACCTATCAACCGTCCGCGACCGTCAGACTGGACGTCACCACGTATTCTGGATTGGGCGGCTCTCAGTCAATCGTGACCGACACGCTGGACTATACCGACGGAACATCGGCGATTTATGCCTATTCTGGGGGTTTCCC
>JAYVXQ010000057.1:0-2577 GCA_043785025.1 Acetobacteraceae bacterium | reverse complement strand
CACGATCGCGGCCGGCGCGGCGATCAATCTGAGTGGACCCAACGCCTTCATCGCCGATGTCGCCGCGCCCAACACCAACAGCGCTTTGTCGGCGCTGTCGCGGGTCGATGGCACACTGCGCGTTATCAATGGCGACAGTGTGGCCATCGCCGGCGATGTCAGCAATATCGGCGTGATCAGCGTCGACGGCGACTCGTTCTCGGGCGAGGGCGGGTCTTTCCTCACCATCGCGGGCACACTGACCAACACCGGCGCGATGTTTCTCGGCCCCACGGATTCCAGTCTGACCGCCGTCGACGGGTTGACCGTCAATATCCTGAACAACAGCGGAGCGATCACGCTCACCGGCGCCTCGGCGTCGTTGCAACCGGTGCTGCTGGCGCGCGTCGCCGCGACCAACACGGGCAACCTGCTGATCGGCTCGAACGCGATCGTGCGGGTCAGCGGCGGCGGCGCGTTCACCCAGGCGACCGGCACCACGGTCCTGCGCGGCATCCTCGACGCCGCGACCGTCAACCTGGACGGCGGCACGCTGGAAATCGCGGGTGGCGCCCTCACCACCAACCGCGTCACCTTCACCGGTCCAGGCCGTTTGATGTTCGACGACGCGAACTCCGCCAATCCCGTGATCGCCAATTTCGCCGCCGGCGACATCATCGATTTCCGCAACGCCACCGCGACCAAGGCCACCACCAATTTCTCCGCCGTGACCGGGCTGTCCACTGTCTCGGTCACGCTCAGTGACACGTCGGTGCGCACCATCCGCCTCGCCGGAGATTACACCAACGCCGCGCTGGCGATCGGGCAAAGTGGCGCGGACAGCACGCTGACGACGATCAGCTCCGGCGGCAAACCGGCGAAGGCGGTGTTCGAGAAACTCAGCGGCAACGGCGTGCTCGCCGCGTCCGGCGTGCCGCATCTCGTCACCCTCGATCTGGGTGTCACCACCCTGAACGGCCCGTCGCTGACGGCGGGATTGGGCGTGCTGAACGCGGTAATCTCGCCCGCCGACCTGTTGAACGGCGATTTTTCCATTACCGCCCCACCCGTGTTCATCAACGCCGGGTTCGGCCCCTTCAGCGGCATCGCCGCGGGCAACGCCGATACCGCTCCCGCGGTCACGCTCACGTCCCAGAAACTCGGCGCGTTCACCGAAACGATCGTGCTGAACCCGGTGGATGCCCGCACCGACGGCGTTACCTCGGCGTTACCCGCCGAGGTTCTGGTCGTCACCGGCCGCGTCGTCGCCGGCCCCCCGCCCGATGTCGCCCCGCCCACCGGCCCGACCGCGACCGGCTGGGGCGACGTGCACATGGGGACCTTCGACGGCCTGGGTTACACGTTCCAGGCGGAAGGAGAGTTCGTGCTCGCCCGCTCCACCGTCAACGGCAACACATTCCAGATCCAGGCGCGGCTCGCCCCGCCTTCGCCCAACGTGCCGGTCAGCGTCATCACCATGATCGGCGCGACCATCGGCGGCGATCGCGTCACCTTCGGCGCCGACCGCCCCAACGTCGTCCAGATCAACGGCGTCCCTGTCACGCTGAACGGCTTCAACGACCTGCGCATCCTCCCCGGCGGCACCCTCCGCGAGGCCTCCCCCGGCGTCTTCATCCTCAACTGGGCTTCGGGGGAGCGCCTTACGGTCTCCGCCAATGGCTTCATCGACGTCGCCGTCAGCCTGCCGGACGCCGCCGCGCCGGGGTCGGTGGAGGGGCTGTTCGGATCGCATAACGGCCGCGCCAACGATTTCGCCCTGGCCAACGGCGTGCCCCTGCCGCAACCGATCACGACCGAGCAGTTGTATGGGGAGTTCGCCGACGCCTGGCGGATAACCCAGGCGAACTCGCTGCTGGACTACGCGTCTGGGCAGACCACCGCGACCTTCACCGATGTCCATTTCCCCGCCAACGTCATCGCGCTGAACAATCTGTCCGCCGCCATGCTCGACGCCGCCGCGCGCGCCACCGATGCCGCGGGGATCACCGACCTGACCATCGCGCAACAGGCCGAGCTTGATTTCGCCGCCACCGGCGATCCTCGCTACCTCAACAGCGCCCGCTTCGCGCAGGCCGCCGGAGTCGCCGCAACCACCGCCGTTGTCACCCCGGTTAAACCGGTTCCCCCCGCTCTGGGCGTGCAGGCGGCCTTCGCCTCGGTGACGGAAACACAGGGTGGCGGACCGACCGAGGCGTCGTTCACCATCTTCCTGAGCCGGGCTTTGGCGGATGACGCGCTGGTCGATTGGGCGGTGACCGCGCCCTCGACGGCGTATCTCGGCGCGGCGGCGTTCAATGGCGCTTTGCCGTTCGGCACCGCCGTGATCCTCCGCGGCCAGACCACTGCCACCGTGACGATTCGCGTGCCAGGCGCCGCCTTCGGCACCGAACCGAGCGAACTGCTGCGCCTGACCATCAAGCCCGTCGCCGGCACCGCCTTGTTCGCGCCCGCCGCCGACACGATCCTGGTCAATCCCAACCCCGAGCCCGGCCCGCCCGCCGGCGTCGCCATCGCCCTGTTGTCGGATCGCGGCGCGCTGTCGGCCGCGGGTACCGTCACCACCATCGATCTCGGCAC
>JAYVXQ010000056.1:0-2583 GCA_043785025.1 Acetobacteraceae bacterium | reverse complement strand
GGGTTTCGGAGAAATCCGGGTATACGCGCCCAGGGTTGGTGTGGCGGCGGGCGCAAAACCAAAAGGATACCCGGATTTCGGAGAGATCCGGGTATAATTTGATATTGTTCTCGACATACCAGCTTTTGGGATTCAAATAGATCCCATCCAGATCCTGACTGCCGCTCAGGACATTCGAAAGAAGGACCGGTTGTAATTGCCGTACGGCTCATCGCCAAAAATCGTGATTTCGAATTGCTCGGCGCCGCCGCGGGCCAGAACCTCCTCGACCGCCCGCACGCCCGCCATGCCGTTGCCGACGACCACCAACCTGCTTTTCAATGTCGATTGCGCCTCCGAAAGGATCGCCGTTTCAGATTTCGATCAGACCGACGTCGATGATCAAAATCGCCGAACATCCCGCCGGCGCCGCCACCAAAAGGGTCACGGTCTGATCAGGCTCCAGATCCTCCACGACGGCGAGCGGCACATGCACCGCCCCTTTCGCGCCGATCGGAAAATGCCGCATCGGCTTGCCATCGCGCAGCAGCGCGACATTGACCATTTCCGTGCTGGAATTGCCGCCGCGGCAATAGATCAACTGCGCCCGCCGCGTCCCCGGCACCCGATAGGTCAGGCCCTCGGCGAAGACCGAAGGCTGATCATAGCCCGCGCCGGTAAACGCGAACGTCCCCTGCAAGAATTTCGATGTCGAATCATTCACACCAGGCCCCTCATCGATCGACGCGGGCCAGATCCGCCACGCGCCCGGAATGTTTGCCCGCTGGCCATCGCAACCACGCGGCGCATAAGATCGCCGCCAACGCCAAAGCCCGAAGGAGAGCGAGACCATGAGAGACGGCCGTGCGACCCTCAAAGCCGCAGTATACGATTAAGTTTTAGGCTAACCTTAACCACCAGCCCTAAATACCGCCATTTAATGCCTATAATAACATTATAAGATTATAAAAACGTCATGCTTGCCTCCAAAAACTCCACCCTCATCATCCAAGCCTCCATCGCCACCGAACGCGGTGAACGCCAGGCGAATGAGGACTTCGCCGCCTACACCATTGCCCCCTCCAGCGCGGTCATCGCCATCGCCGACGGCGTCGGCGGCGCCAAAGGCGGCGGAGTCGCCGCTGAAACCGCCGTCCGCGTCTTCCTCGACGCGCAGGCGGCCCTCGACCCGCTGCAAGGTGCGCGGCGAAACGCATCCACCGCGCTCGAGTCGATCAATCAATGGCTGCACGCTCAGGGCCGGACGGACGCGGCGCTGGAGGGCATGGCCTGCACCTTCACCGCCCTCATCCTGCGCGGGCGGCAGGCCCATGTCGTCCACGTCGGCGATACCCGCCTCTATCGCCTGCGCGGCGACATTTTGACCCAGCAAACGGTGGATCACGTCCCGGCGCGCGGCGCCATCCGCAATATTCTTACCCGCGCCCTTGGCGTCGAGCCCGGCATCAAAATCGACTATGCCGCCGAACCGACGCGGGTCCACGACCGCTTCCTGCTGTGCAGCGACGGCGTCCATGGCGCGCTGTCCAGCCATGACATCCAGCGGGTGCTCACGCGCCGCGACTCGGTGAAGGAAACCGCGGCCCATCTGGTGCGCCTCGCCATCGACGCCCGCTATGGCGACAACGCCATGGCGCTGGTGCTCGATATCGTCGAATTGCCCGAACCCAACCAGGTCGACCTGGAATCGTCCGTCGCGGCCCTTCCCATCCTGCCCGCCCCCCGCACCGGTGCGATCGTCGACGGCCTGACCCTCGGGACCATGCTCGCCGACGGCCAATACAGCCGCGTCTTCCGCGCCACACGCGCCGAGGAGCCGCGCGAGGTCATCGTCAAATTCCCCAAACCCGCCGTCGGCGCCGAACCGATGCTGCGCCTCGCCTTCCTGCGCGAACTCTGGATCGCCGCCCGCCTCAGCAGCCCCTGGGTTGCCGAGGTCATCGAAACCCCGCTCGACTCCCGGTCCTGCCTTTACACGCTGATGCCGTTTTATGACGGCGAGACCCTGGAACAGCGCCTACGCCGCGGCCCGCCGGTGAGCCGCGCCGAGGGCCTCGACATCGCCATCAAACTCGCCAAGGGCGTGGCCGCGCTGCACCGGGCCGGGGTCGTCCACCGCGACATCAAACCCGATAACGTCGTGCTGCGGTCCGATGGCGGACTGAAACTGATCGATCTGGGTGTGGCGCGGCTGCCGAACATCGAGGATTTTCCCGCCAGCGCCGTGCCCGGCACTCCGAGCTACATGGCCCCGGAACTGCACGCCGGCGCGTCCGGCGACGTGCAATCGGACCTGTTCGCCTTGGGCGTCACGATCTTCCGCATGTTCACCCGCGCTTACCCCTACGGCGAGATCGAGCCCTTCAGCCGCCCGCGCTTCGCCCGCCCGCCTTTATCCGTCACCGAGATCCGGCCGGACCTGCCGTCCTGGCTTGATCAGGTGATGCTGCGCATGGTCGCCGCCCGCCCCACGGAACGGTTCGAGGACGCGTTCGAATTCATCTTCGCCCTCGAACACGGCACCCTGCACACCTCGCCGGGAAGCCTGCCGAAATTATCCCTGATGGAGCGCGATCCCTTGCG
>JAYVXQ010000055.1:0-8553 GCA_043785025.1 Acetobacteraceae bacterium | reverse complement strand
CCGCCTCCCGCTTGCAGAACGCGAACCGCGCGTAATGCGAGGGCGCCCCGGCTTGCTCATAAAACGCCGACACCGGGATCGCCGCCACCTTGGCCTCTTGCGTGATGTGCCGGCAGAACGCCACATCGTCGCCGTTGAACCGTAACGGCGAGAAATCGGTCGTGATGAAATACGATCCGCTCGCGGGCAGCACGCCAAATCCGATCGCCGCCAGGCCCGCCGCCATCTGATCCCGCCGCGCCTGCAAATCGGAGGACAATGACGCGAAATACGCGTCATCCTTGCCCAACCCGACCGCGACCCCCCGCTGCAAATTCGGCGCGGTGGTAAAGGTCAAATTCTGGTGCGCCTTCTGCACCAAAGGCGTCAGAGCGGCCGGCGCGGTAATATACCCAATCTTCCACCCCGTCAGAGAAAACGTCTTACCGGCGCTGCCGATCCGCATCGTCCGCTCCCGCATTCCGGGCAGCGTCATCAGCGGAATATGGCGCAGCCCGTCGAACACCAGATGCTCATAAACCTCGTCGCAAATCGCATAGGTATCGTGCTGTTTGACCAGGTCCGCGACAAACCCGAGTTCCTCGGCGGTGAACACCTTGCCGCACGGGTTCATCGGTGAGTTCAACAGGATCGCCTTCGTTTTCGGCCCAAACGCCGCCGCCAGTTCCGCCCGCGGCAACGCCCAATCCGGCGGTGCGAGCCGCACGATGCGCGGAACCGCCCCCAACATCCGCACCACGGGGACATAGGTGTCATACAGCGGCTCGATCAACACGACCTCATCGCCGGGATCCAGCACCGCCATCAAACAGGCCGTGATCGCCTCGGTCGCGCCCGAGGTCACCGTCACCTCGGTCGCCCAATCGATGTCCAGGTCATAAAACCGCCGGTTGGCCTTCGCCACCGCCTGCCGCAACTCGGGCACCCCGGGCATCGGAGGGTACTGATTGCGCCCATCCCGCAACGCGTCGGCGGCGGCCTGAATCACATCGTCCGGCCCATCGGTATCGGGAAAACCCTGGCCCAGATTGATCGCCTGATGCTCGGTCGCCAGCGCCGACATCACCGTGAAGATGGTCGTTCCGATCGACCCGAGATAAGAATTGGCGCCGCGCATGCGTCCTCGCTCGTGCTGAGTGAACCTGACATGGGCCATAGCGTGATTGGATCGGGTTGCGAAGCGCGCTGGCCGGCCCGCCGCGCTGAAACCGCGTCCTGTCAAACGCCGCGGCGCGAGACCCCTTCGTCAACCAACAGATATGACTTTACAGAGGACACAACATGAACTAGCTATTTCAATTTAGTAATTATCGTCGGGAAATGTCGCCATGCCATTGAAAACGTTGAGTGAATTTCAAGGATTCGCCGTCGACCTGACTGGCGCGACTCCCGGCCCTTTCTTTAACACCTCATTCGCGCTGACGGGCGATATTTATCTTTGGATCGGTCCGGTGTCCGGCGATTGGACCATTCCGGGCAATTGGCGAGACGTGACGTCCGGCGCCAATCCCGCCCCGAATGTCCCCGCCGCGGGCGACATCGTCACCTTCAACAGCCCAACCAATTTGTTCCAGGTCATCAGCGGCACCGGCGCTTCCGCCAGCCTGACGCTGACCGGCCAGAACGATGTCGTCGGCAACCTGACCACGGGCGCCCTGAACGTCGGCAAGACATCGCCCGCGGTGGTCAACGGCACCTTGCGGGTCAGTTCGGGCGGCACATTATCCGCCGCCACCCTGACCATCGGCGCCACCAGCATTGTCACTCTGGCCGGAGGAACGCTGGCGATCAGCGGCTCGGTCGCCGACGGACCCGTCATCGCCGCGAACAACGCCACCCTGACCGTCGGCGGCTCTCTCGGCGCGGCGGTGCAGGCGAGCAACCACACCATCGCGCGGGCCGGAAGCGTCACGATCGTCAATGGCGGCGGTTTCTCCGCCGACGCCACCTCCAGCATCGAGGTTGGCACCGTGGGAGGTGCGGCCAACGGCGCCCTCACGGTCGATCCCGGCGCGACCTTCGACTTCAACGTCAGCACCTCGCTGCTCAGCCGCGGCGCGACCGCCGTGTTTGGCAACGTGATCAATAACGGCACCATGACCTTCAGCGGCGTGGCACCGGCCTATCTGACGGCGGGCGCGGTGAACGTCCTTTTTGGGATCAACACCTCAGGCTCCGGCAAAATCGTCATCCAGGACGGCGCGACGCTGGCGACGCCCGGACCCGTCACCGGCACGCTCGGGTTCCAGATCGGCAAAAGCGCGACGCTGAACACGTTTTCGGTTGGCGCGAGCGACAGCATCGCCTTCAATGGACCCGGCGGCGTCCTTGCTTTGTCGGGCGCGGTCACGGTCGATCCCGTCACGCAGGCGCAGACCACCACGTATGACATGAAGGCGCCGATCAGCGGCTTCAACGCCTCCGACGCGATCACGCTCAACAGTGTCGTCACCGGGGCCGTGCTGAGCGGAGGCGTGCTGACCCTGTCCAATGGCGCGACGACGGTCGCGACGCTGAATTTGACCGGGAATTACGCGGGCAGAACCTTCTCCGCGATCCCGACCAGCAAGACCGCGACCGAGATCGTGCTGACCGCCGCCGTCGCCGCGGGGCCCAGTACGGGAACCGCCGCGGGCGATGGGTATGTGTGGAATGGCGGATTGTCCGGTGACTGGAACACCGCCGCCAGTTGGACCGATACCACGCTGCCGGCCAATCCGGCACCGGTCGCGCCGGGTGTCAAAGACAGCGTCACCTTCAACGGGCCCAGTACCGACGGCAATTTGAAGTCGATTTATGATGGCACCTTCATCTATCAAATCATCGGCGGCACCGGCAATTCGGCGAACCTGACGCTGAACGGCGCCAATGACGTCCTCGGCGCGTTGACGACCACCAATCTGTCGGTGGGCGTGCCCTTCGTCGGCGGCGGCACGGCGGCGGGCGTGCGCAGTCAGCTACGGATCGGCACCGGCGGCAAGGTCACCGCCGCCAACGTGTCCTTCGAAGCCGCCAGCTCGATCTTCGTCGCCGGCGGCACCCTGACGGTCAGCGGCGCGATCGGTCCTGGCAACGGCGTCACGCTTGCCACGGGCACGCTGACCGTGGGCGGCGCATTCAACGGCAGTCTGGTCGCGAGCGTCAATTCGCACGCTCAGGCCGGGAGTGTGGTGAACGCGGGCTTCTTCGCTCTGGATGCCACGTCCAGCATCGAGATCGGCACTCTGGGCTCCGCGGTGAACGGTGCCGTCACCGTCGACGCCGGTGCGACCGTCAGCGGCAGTTCGGATTTCTTCGCCGGCATCAAGGTCATCGACAATGGCGTCGTGACCATTACCAGCACTTCCCGGCCACCGATCAGTTCCGGGAACGTCATTTCGGGCAGCGGAAAAATCATTCTGGGGGATGGCGGCGCGCAATTCCTCGCCGGCGACGCGACCTTCAGCGCCGGGACGCTCGGGTTGCAGATCGGCCGCAACGACGTCCTCACCGTCGGTCAGGTCGGTTTGGGCAATACCATCGCTTTCAACGCGACGGGTGGCGCGCTCAACATTAGCAAATCGGCGGTCACCCGCACGTATAACATGCAAGCGTCCATCAGTGGTTTCGACGCCAGCGATGTCATCACGATCGCCAGTCCGGTGACCAGCGCCGTGCTGAACTCGGGAGTTCTGACACTCACGAATAATGGCGCCGCGGTGACCACGCTGAAATTGGCCGGCAATTACACGGGCAAGAGTTTTCTCGCCGTCCCCGTCAGCGGATCTTTGACCGAGATCCTGCTGAACCAGCCCGCGGCGCCAGGCCCGGGTGCCGGAACGGCGACGGGTGACGCCTATGTCTGGAACGGCCCGTTATCGGGCGATTGGAACACCGCCGCGAACTGGAACGATACGACCCTGAACACAAATCCCGCGGCGATCGCGCCGGGGGCGAAGGACAGCGTGACGTTCAACAGTTCCACCAGCCTGTATCAGGTGATCAACGGCGTAGGGAATTCCGCGAACCTGACCTTGAGCGGGTTCAACGACGTGATCGGCGCCTTGACGACCGGTGTGTTGACCGTCGCGACGCCGAACGGATCCACCGTTGGCGGTACGGCGCGGATCGGCACGGGCGGCACCATCAACGCAAGCAGCGTTATTGAAGACAACGCCTTCATCTCGGTCGCCGGAGGCACCCTGGCCGTCACCGGCGCGGTCTCAGCGGGACTGTCGCAGATCGGCGTCGACAGCGGCGTTTTCACGGTCGGCGGCACCTTGGGCGGCGGCGTGTCGGCGACCAATAGCGCTGTTGTCAAAGCCGCGTCGGTCAATCTGACCAGCGGTCAGGGCTTCACCACCGACGCGACCTCAAAGATCGAAATCGGCACAGTGGGCGGCACCGCGGCCGGGGCGGTGACAGTCGACGCGGGGGCGACCTATGGCTTCACCCCGATGGCCAGCTTTCAGAACTTTTTGGCCGTCGGCGGCAGCCTGATCGACAACGGAACGATCACCGTTGGCGGCACGCTCGCCGTCGGCAGCCCCAGCGCCCCGACCTTGCTCGCGAACCCCGCCGGTTTCAACGTCATCAGCCCGAGCTATGTCACCGTCTCCGGCACCGGGAAAATCATCGTTCAGAACGGCGCGAACCTGTCGGCCGGTATCGGCACCGCGCTGGCGGGTACGCTGAGTTTGCAGATCGGCGCTGGCTCCAGCCTGACTTTGGATAAAGCCGCCGCGACGGATACCGTGACGTTCGCGGGCACCGGCGGCGCGCTTAATATTGTGACACCACAACAATTCAGCGGCGGGAAGTTTGGCTACCCGTACAGCATGGCGGCGGTGATCGCCGGGTTCGATGCGTCCGACGCCATCACCATCAATAACCCGATCACCAACGCCACGTTCAACGCGGGCGTGCTGAGCCTGTCGAACGCCGGCAACACAATCTCCACGACGCTGAACCTGACGGGCAACTACGCGGGCCAAACCTTCCTGGCGTTGCCGGTCTCGGCGACGACCACGCAAATCAGCTTGTTCGCGGGCACCGTGTTCGTCGCGGGGACCACGATCACGGTGGGCGCGCTGGCGGGTGGGACGGCCTCACTCGACACATTATTCGCCGACACCAACATCATCACCAATAAAACCGTAACGACCCTGGTGATCAACGGGCCCGGCACGGTGTCGTTGAACGGCGCCGTCACCATCCATAACCTGTTCGTCTCAGGCGGCGGCACGTTCATCCTGAACGGCGCCGTTGTCACCACCGATCCGGTCACCGTCGACGCTCAGGGCAATATCACCGGGTTCGGCAAGCTGATCGGCGCGATCACCGACACCGGCGCGATCACGGCGTCGGGTGGCACGCTGGACCTCACGGATGCCATCTCCGGCCCTGGCACGCTGAACATGGCGGCCGGGGCGTCACTGCAACTGGATGCCGCCGTGACCACCACCGGCGGGCTGAATTTCACCGGCCTCAACGAAACCCTCATTCTGGGCTCGGCCGCCACCATCAGCACCACCATCAACGGCTTCGGCGCGGGCGATACGATCAAGCTCAATGGCCAGCAGATCGTCGCGTCCGAATATAATACCGGCACCCATGTGCTGACGATCCACGGTGCCGACACGATCGCGCGGACGCTGACGCTGGCGGGAAATTATACCGCGGCGATGCTCACGCCCAAGGCCGGGGTCATTTCGCAACCAGCTTGTTTCGCCGCCGGAACACCCATCCTGACCACACGCGGGGAGGTCGCGGTTGAGGACCTGATCGAAGGCGACGAGGTCGTCACGTGGTCGGGCGGCACAAGCCCGGTGCGTTGGATCGGCCGGCGGCGCGTCGATTGCGCGCGCCACCCGTCTTCGCGCGACCTGATGCCGGTCCGGGTGCGCCAAAGCGCGTTTGGCGACGCCATGCCGGCCCGCGACCTGTTCCTGTCGCCGGATCACGCGATCTATATCCCGGAGCAGGACGTGCTCATTCCCGTCAAATATCTGATCGACGGCGATATGATCACGCAAATCGATGTCTCCGAGGTCACGTATTTCCATGTCGAACTGGCGGCGCATGACGTGCTGCTGGCGGCGGGCCTGCCAACCGAAAGCTTTCTGCCGGGTTGGGATCGCGGCTGGTTCGAAAACGCCGATGGGCCGATCCGGCTGTTCCAGGACTTCACCGCCCGCCCGCACGAGGCCATGGGTTACGCGCGGTTGGCGATCATGGGCGCGGATGTCGCGGCCGTGCGTTCGCGCGTGGCGCGCGTCAGGCTGGAGCACGCCGCCTGAAGCGTGTTCCACCGTGGGGCAGCGACCCCGAAACCACCAGAACCCGCCCAAATTCTGAGCAAACACACTGTGTAACGAACACATCGTCTGGCTCAATTTTTGGGCATTCCGGCGAAGAAGCCCGCGCCAGCCGTGACACAAGCGGATGTGATCGTGGCGGATTGATACCTGGCACGGCCCGTGCAAACCTTGCTGGCTGTTCGTGCCGCCGTGCTTCCTCGGTTGGGCGGGCTGCGCGAACTGTTTGGGGAGACCCGGTTTACGACCGGGCATCGAGCGATGAAGAAAATCGAGGCTGTCATCAAACCGTTCAAACTGGACGAGGTGAAAGAGGCGCTGCATGAGGTCGGGCTGCAAGGCATCACCGTGGTGGAGGCCAAGGGCTTCGGCCGCCAGAAAGGCCATACTGAGCTGTATCGCGGCGCCGAATATGTCGTGGACTTCCTGCCGAAGGTGAAGATCGAGGTCATTTGCGAAGATTCGATCGTGGAACGCGCGGTCGAGGCCATCATCACCGCCGCCCGCACCGGACGCATCGGCGATGGCAAGATCTTCATCACCGCGGTTGAGGAAGTGATCCGCATCCGCACCGGGGAGCGCGGCGAAGCCGCCGTTTGAACCGAAGCGGGTCTGATCCGGAGCGCGTCCGCCAAGGTCCCCGGCGGAACCGGAGGGGGACCAAACCATCAGGGATCCGCATGGTGCGGGTCCGCAACGGCTGCGCGGCGATGCCGTGTCCGCCACCAGATTGTAGGACGGGGAATCAGAGTATGGTGAAAAAGCCAGCCGAAAGCGCGGCCGTGAACAAGGTCATGGAGATGATCTCGGAGAATTCCGTGGAATACGTGGACCTGCGGTTCACCGATCCCCGCGGCAAATGGCAGCACACCGCGCAACATGTTTCCACGGTCACCGCCGAGGTGTTCCAGGACGGCTTCATGTTCGACGGATCCTCGATCGCCGGTTGGAAAGCGATCAACGAGTCCGACATGATCCTGATGCCGGACCCGGAAACCGCGGTGATGGATCCCTTCGCGGCCAAGCCGAGCCTGATCATTTTCTGCGATATCGTCGAACCCTCGACCGGTCAGGGCTATGTCCGCGACCCGCGTAGCACGGCGAAAAAGGCCGAGGCTTACGTGAAAAGCTCCGGCATCGGCGACGCGATTTACATGGGCCCGGAAGCCGAGTTCTTCATCTTCGACAGCGTGAAGTTCGGCAGCGGCGGCAATTACGGCCACTATCAGGTCGATAGCCAGGAAGGCCCGCAATCGTCGATGAAGGACTACCCGGAAGGGAACATGGGCCATCGCCCGTCCGTCAAAGGCGGTTACTTTCCGGTGCCACCGGTGGACGCCGACAGCGATCTGCGCGCGGAAATGCTTTCGACCATGGGTGAAATGGGCCTGGCGATCGAAAAGCATCACCATGAGGTCGCGCAGAGCCAGCACGAACTCGGCACGAAGTTCGGCCCGCTGACGCGGCAGGCCGATCACATGCAGATTTACAAATACTGTGTGCACAACGTCGCCCACAGCTATGGCAAGACCGCGACGTTCATGCCGAAGCCGATCTATGGCGACAATGGCTCGGGCATGCATGTCCATCAGTCGATCTGGAAGAACGGCAAGCCGTTGTTCGCGGGCAATGGATACGCCGATCTGTCGGAAACCTGCCTTTACTATATCGGCGGCATCATCAAGCACGCCAAGGCGCTGAACGCGTTCACCAACCCCTCGACCAACAGCTATAAGCGATTGATCCCGGGCTTCGAAGCGCCGGTGTTGCTGGCTTACTCGGCGCGTAACCGCTCCGCGTCCTGCCGGATCCCGTACGCGACGAACCCGAAGGCGAAGCGCGTGGAAGTGCGGTTCCCCGATCCGGCCGCCAACCCGTATCTGGCGTTCTCCGCGATGTTGATGGCGGGCCTGGATGGGATCAAGAACAAGATCCACCCCGGCGATCCGATGGACAAGGACCTGTACGATCTTCCCCCGGAAGAACTCAAGGGCATCCCCACCGTCTGCGGCAGCCTTCGCGAAGCTCTGGGCGCCCTTCAGGCCGACCACGAGTTCCTGCTGGCCGGCGACGTGTTCAGCATGGACCAGATCGAAAGCTATATCGAGCTGAAATGGACTGAAGTGTTCCGTTTCGAACACACGCCGCACCCGGTTGAGTTCGAGATGTACTACTCGGTCTGATCGGTTCCGATCGGCGAACGAGGAAAACCCCGCCATCCCGATGGGATGGCGGGGTTTTTCATGGCCGCCGCCAG
>JAYVXQ010000054.1:0-8568 GCA_043785025.1 Acetobacteraceae bacterium | reverse complement strand
GGCTCGCGCCGGAGGGGATGGTGGATCCGAACGGGCAGTCGCTGCCGCCGTTACAGGTGCAGTTGCCGCCGATGCCCGAGGTGCCGATGATCCCCAAGGGCTCGCCGACCCCCGCCGCCATCGTGGGGATTCTGTCGGTGCCGGATGTGCTGCGGGTATCCTCGGCGTATCAGCAGGCGGACAAGGAACTGAGTGCCCGCCGCGCGCGCCTGAGCGACGACGCGCAAAAGGAGCAGACCCTGCTGCGCGACCTGGGCCAGGCCTTCGCCAGTGAGCGGGCGAAGCTGACGCCTGAGCAGATCCGCGCGCGGGAGAAGGAATACGCCGAGCGGGTGAACGAATCGCGCCGGAAATTCAGCGAACGTGACCGGATCAACCAGGAGGCCGGTCAATACGTGATGATGCAGATCAACCGGGTGGTCGAGCAGGTGGCGCAGCAGGTCGCGGCCTCCCGCGGCGTCAATCTGGTATTGAACCGCGGTCAGGTGCTTGGCACGACGGCGGATTTCGATCTGACGCCGCAGGTGGCGGACGTGACCAACCGGATGCTGCCGGCGGTGGTGATCCCGCCCGACGGCGTGTCGCCGACGAAGTTCACCGCCCCCGTCGCGGGTCCCCGGGCGAACGCCGCGCCGGACGCAACCCCCGCCAAAAAGAACTGATGTGAGCGCGACCGGGGATCCGCGCTTCTTCGCCCGGACAGGCCCGCATAGTCTTGCCGCCGTGGTGGACGCGGCTTGTGGCGAGGCGCCGCCGCGTCGGTTGATGTTCCGGGGCGTGGCGCCGCTGTCGGTCGCGGGCCCGGAGGAGATCAGCTTCCTCGATAACCGGAAATATTTGCGGGCTTTGGCGGACACGCGCGCGGGGGCGGTGATCGTGCATCCCGATCTCGCGAACCGGGTCCCCGCCTCGGCCGTCGCCATTCTGTCGGACGATGTCTACGCGGCATGGGCTCGGGTCGCGACGTTGTTTCATCCGCCGCCGCCGGCTCGGCCGGGGATCCATGCCTTGGCGGTGATCGGCATGGGCGTGACGATCGCGCCGGACGCTGAGATCGGGCCGCTGGCGGTGATCGGCGATGGGGCGGTGATCGGGCGGCGGACGCGGATCGGACCGCTGGCGGTGATCGGGGAGAACGTGGTCATTGGCGGCGATTGCCGGATCGGGGCGCATGCCAGCATCTCTCACGCCCAATTGGGCGAGCGGGTTTACGTTTATCCGGGGGCGCGGATCGGCCAGGACGGTTTTGGCTTCGCGATCACGCCGGACGGATTTGTGACCGTGCCTCAGCTTGGCATGGTGGTGCTGCATGACGATGTGGAAATTGGCGCGAACAGCGCGGTCGACCGGGGTGGGATGTCGGACACGGTGATCGGGGCGGGTACGCGGGTGGATAATATGGTGCAGATCGGTCACGGCGTGCGGATCGGCCGGAATTGCGTGCTGGTGGCGCAGGTCGGCATCGCGGGGTCGGCGGTGATCGAGGATTTCGTGCTCATGGGCGGGCAATCGGCGGTCGCGGGCCATATCACCGTGGGCCGCGGCGCGAAGCTGTCAGCGCAGGCGGGGGTGATCGCCGACGTCCCGCCGGGTTCCAATCTGGGGGGATCGCCGGCGCAGCCGATCAAGACCTGGCTGCGCGAGGTCGCCTGGGTTCGCCGCATGGCCCGGGCGCATAAACCAGGTCAATCGTCAGACACGTCAACGGATCGAACGTCATGAATGAAACAGCGGAACCGGCAGGCAAGGCGGAGGAGGTTCTGGATATCTCGGGGATCATGAAGGCGATCCCCCACCGGTATCCGTTTCTGCTGATCGATCGGGTGGTCGAGATCGCGCGTGACGAGTCGGCGGTCGGGATCAAGAACGTGTCGATGAA
Organism: Acetobacteraceae bacterium; assembly: GCA_043785025.1. Lineage (GTDB taxonomy): Bacteria > Pseudomonadota > Alphaproteobacteria > Acetobacterales > Acetobacteraceae > Rhodopila. Next base: position 6,689 of record JAYVXQ010000054.1, on the reverse strand, counting down.
CGAGCCGTTTTTCGCGGGCCATTTTCCGAACCATCCGGTGATGCCGGGGGTGTTGATCATCGAGAGCATGGCGCAGACCTCGGCCGTGCTGGTGGTGCAAACCCTGGGTGAGGACGCGTCGGGGCGCGTGGTCTATTTCATGTCGATCGACAGCGCGAAATTCCGCCGTCCGGTGGTGCCGGGCGATCAGATGCGGGTGCGGGTGGTGAAGCAGCGGCGGCGCGGACCGGTCTGGCGGTTCGAGGGCACGGCGACGGTGAATGGCACGGTGGTCGCGCAGGCGGTGTTCTCGGCGATGATCATGGAGCGGGCGGCGGCGATATAAGCGCCCGCCTGATGCCCCCCGCCTGATGCCCCCCCCGCCTAATTCAGGGGTGCGAAATATCGGGCAACAATCCTTGAGTTGGGCGGCTGCCGGCGGTGCCGTATACCGAACGTGCCGCTGTATGCCTGGACCGATGGGAATGTCGACCGGCGCGGCCCGTGTCATGACAGGAATGGAACAGAGCGACCATGGATGCGATGCCCGATGTCATGATGCCGCGCGCGATGGGCGTGTTCATTCATCCCGCCGCGATGGTCGATCCGGCCGCGCAATTGGGCCGCGACGTGCACATCGGGCCGTTCTGCACGGTGGGGCCGGATGTGATGATTGAGGATGGCGCCGAGCTGGTGTCGCATGTCGTGGTCGATGGCCATACGCGGATCGGCGCCGGCGCGCGGCTGTTTCCGTTCTGTACGGTGGGCATGGCGCCGCAGGACCTGAAATATAAGAACGAGCCGACCCGTTGCGAGATCGGCGCGCGGACCCTGGTGCGGGAGCACTGCACCATCCATCGCGGGACGGCGACGGGTCGCGGCCTGACGTCGGTCGGGTCCGACTGCATGTTGATGGCGGTGGCGCATGTCGCGCATGACTGCGCGTTGGGCGATCACGTGATCGTGGCGAATAACGTGGTGATGGGCGGGCATGTGTCCATCGGGGATCACGCCGTGATCGGCGGGTCGGCGGCGATCCACCAGTTCGTGCGGATCGGGCGGGCGGCGATGATCGGCGGCGTGTCCGGGGTCGAGGGTGACGTGATCCCGTTCGGCAGCGTGATCGGCAATCGGGCGCGGCTGTCGGGGCTGAACGTGGTCGGGTTGAAGCGCCGGGGGTTCGAGAAAGCGGCGATCATGGGGCTGCGCGCGGCGTTCAAGACGCTGTTCAAGGATGACGGCGTTTTCGCGGCGCGGCTGGAGGAGACACGGGCCCGGTTCGGCGCGGATCCACTGGTGGCTGAGGTGCTGGCGTTCATCGATGGCGATAGTCATCGGGGATTGATCCGGGCGGAGTGAGCGCGGGGCGCGGATGGGTGGAATTCTTTCGCCGGACGTCAGGGTTTCGGCTATGATCAGGTCATGGATCAGGTGAAGTCCCCATTGGCCGGGACGGATGCTGACGGTTCCGGGAACCGGCACCGCGCACGCCGGATTGCCTGGGAGGCGGCGAGAATCGGGGTGTGCGCGAAGTACCCTGCGATGGCGGTTACCGGGCATTGTACCGTGTCGTGCCCGTTACCGGCCGCGATAGGACTGCTGGCGACGTGCGTATCTTGAGGGTGTTTGGGCCGGGACAGGATCGCGGCGGCGTTTGACCCCGGCTCACCCCAGTTTCGCGGCCAGACCCGCCCATTCATCCAGGATCGGCAGAATGACATCGTCCTTCGCCGCCGGCAGGCTGACGACAATCCGGACGATCCCCAGATCGCGATAGCGTTTCAGCGTGTCGATGTCCTTCGCCGAGCCGAACAGCGAGATCGGGAAGCTCGCGGCGTCGCGGCCCGCCTCCGTCAGCATTTCGCGGAATTTCGGCACGTAATCGAAGACATCGCCGTACTGCGTCGCGCGGCCCGCCAGCGGGATCCAGCCATCGCCATAACGGACGGCGCGGCGCGCGGCGTAAGGGTAGGCGCCGCCGACGATCACCGGCGGGTGCGGTTTGGTCACCGGCTTGGGCCAGGTCATCATCGGGTCGAATTTTACGAATTCTCCGTGATATTCCGGTTTGGGCTCGGTCCAGATGGCTTTCATCGCCTCAACCCGCTCGCGCACCAGTTTGTGGCGAGAGGCAAACTCGGTGCCGTGGTTTTCCATCTCGTCCTGGTTCCAGCCGTTGCCGATGCCGAACAAGAACCGCCCGCCGGAGACCTGATCGATCGAGGCGACCAGTTTCGCCGTCTGGATCGGATCGCGTTGGTTCACGAGGCAGACACCGGTGCCGATTTTCAATCGCGTGGTCGCACAGGCGGCGGCGGTCAGGGTCACGAACGGATCCATCACGTCGTAATATTGTTTTGGCAGTTCGCCGCCACCGCCCCAGGCGGATTTGCGCGACAGCGGGATGTGGGAGTGCTCGGCGGCCCATAGCGATTCATAGCCGCGGGATTCCAGCGCACGGCCAAGATCGGTTGGGCTCATCGCATAATCGGTGAAGAAGATCGCCGCGCCGAATTGCATGGAACCGCTCCCGTTTTGAGGTGTTGATGAAGCATCGCACGACCGGTGCCGGCGTGCGAGGGGCGATGGGTTCGAGCGGTTCGCCATGGGCGGAACGATCCGGAAACGGCCAGCGTCCCGAAATGACCAGAGAAGGACATATGACGATGACAGCCAGCGTTGACGATGCCATGGCCCAGATCGCCCGGTTGCGGGATCAAATGGAAGGTATGATGCGCGATAAGGTGGCCCCCGCGGTCGATGACGCGCTGACCCGGGCGAGTGCGACGTCGCGCGACGCCGCCGAGGCGGTGCGCGGATCGGTGGGCGCGCAGCCTTTGACGGCCGTTCTGGTGGCCGCCGCGGTGGGATATTTGCTCGGCCGCGTGGCGCGCTGATCGATGCGCCCGCTCCGCCTCGCGCGTGTCGCCATGGAGGCGGAGTCGTTGCGATTTCATCACCGCATGCGGCGGCTCGCGTTCCGGATCGTGTTCGCCACGCTGGCGATCGCGGTGTTGCTGCTGGCGGTCGTGTTTCTGCATCTGGCGGCGTGGTACCGGCTGCGGGTGGAATTGCCGCCGCATTGGGTGGCGCTGATATTCGCCGGCGTGGATTTGCTGTTGGCGGCGATCCTGGCGTCGTTCGCGGTGTGCTCAAAGCCTGGCGTGGTGGAGCGGGAGGCGCTGGCGTTGCGGCGTAAGGCTTTGGACGATGTCGCGATATCGCTTAGCTTTTCCGCGATCCTGGCCCGGATCGTTTCGGCGGTGATGACGGCGCGCGGCCGCCGGTGACCGGTGTTTGTCCTCATTGTGACATAATTTGCTTTTTGAAACGGATGGCGCCCCCGCCGTGGTATTTCCAGTCGCCGTGAAAATGCATTAGCGTCAGCCGGACGAGCAACGGAGGCGACGATGGGCGACACTCTGCCAACCGCGACGCGGGTCGCGGATCCTGGTATTCGCGCGCTCTATGCTCTGGAAAATCGTTGGCAGGCCTGGCTCGATGTCGAAGTCGCCCTGGCTGACGCGCAGGCGGAGCTTGGGATCATTCCGGTCGAGGCGGCACAGGCGATCCGGACAGCGGCGAAACTGTCGTTGTTGGATCGGGCGCGGATCGATGCGGGCCTGGCGCGCACGGGGCATACTCTGGTGCCTCTGGTATGGGAACTGAGCCGCGTGGTCGGGGAGACGCATGGCGGCTGGGTTCACTGGGGGGCGACGACGCAGAACATCACGCAAACCGGCGATCTTCTGGTGCTGCGGCAGGCGCATGGCGTGTTCCTGCGCCAGATCGCGGCGATCCTGCTGGCGATGGCGGATCTGGCGGAGCGGAGCGCGGATTTCCCGCTGCCCGGCCGCACCCATGGGCAGCACGCGGTGCCCGCCACCTTTGGCTATAAGGTCGCTGGCTGGATCGATGAATTTCTGCGCCACGCCGACCGGTTCCGCGATCTGTCGCCGCGATTATTCGTCGCGATGTTGGGCGGCGGTGCCGGCACCTTCGCGTCGTTAGGGAAAGCGGGACCGCCGGTGCAGGCCGCGATCGGGCGCATCCTGGGGTTCGGTACAATGGCGGTGCCGTCCCGCGCGCTTGGCGATCACCTCGCCGAGAACATCTGCGTACTGGGCCTTATGGCGGCGACGTCATCGAAAATCGCGCGCGAGATCTACACGCTGATGAAAACGGAATTTGGTGAGGTCGAGGAACCGGTGCCGCCGGGAACCGTTGGAAGCTCCACGATGCCGCAAAAACGCAATCCGAAGCTGTGTCAGGATATTATCGCCGCCGCGGCGGAGGTGCGGGCCATGGTGCCGCTGGCGTTGGAAGCGATGATGACCGAGCATGAGGCGGATCGCACCACCAGTCTGATGATGGACGTGGCGGAGGCGCGGGCCTGTGTCGCGACGGGCGACGCGCTGGCGCGGCTGTATGAGGTTCTTTCGAGACTGGCGCTTGATCCGAAGCGGATGCGCGCCAATCTGGACCTCGGTCATGGGCTGATCATGGCGGAGGCGTTGATGCTGGATCTCGGCCGCGCGATTGGGCGGCAACACGCGCATGATGTGATTTACGATGCCGCGCAGGCGGCGTTCACGGAACGGACATCCTTCGCCGATCTGTTGAACGCGGATGTCCGGGTGACCGCGCATCTCGATCGGGCCGCGATCGCGGGGATGCTGGATCCGACGTCTTATACCGGGCTTTGCGCGGAGATGGCGCGCGAGCAGGCCGGACTGGCGCGGGCGCGGGCGAAAGCGCTGATGGCATGACGGACATTCAACGTTTGATGGTGGACGGGCAGTTGAAGCCGGTCAGTCATTATTGCCATGTCGTCAGGGCCGGTCAGCTGATCTTTGTCTCAGGCGCGATCGGCGTCGCGGCCGATGGCGCAATCCCGGCGGACGTGGGCGCGCAGGCGGAACTCGCTCTGGCGGCCATCGACGCGTGTTTGAAGGCTGCGGGGGCGGGGGCCGAACATGTCGTGAAAGTCAACGTCTATCTGACCGATGTGGCGGATCGGGCGCGGATCAATCCCGCGCGGGAACGTTACTTCGGCGTGCATCGTCCGGCCTCGACCCTGGTCGGCGTGACGGCGCTGGTCTTGCCGGAGGCGAAGGTGGAAATCGAGGCGACGGCGGTGCTGCCGTGATCGGCTGTCCCCGATGAGCGATCTGCTGCATCGTTACGACACGATCCGCGCGGCGACCGAGGCGCTGGCGGCGCCGCTCTCGCCTGAGGATCAATGCGTGCAGTCGATGCCGGATGCCAGCCCGGTGAAATGGCATCGCGCGCACATGACGTGGTTTTTCGAGGAATTCGCGCTGCGGCCCGCGCGATCGAATTTTCGCGGCTTCGACGAGGATTTCCGGTTTTTGTTCAATTCCTATTATGACGCGGTGGGCGCGCGCCATCCGCGACCGATGCGTGGGCTGCTGACCCGGCCCGATTGCGCGCGCGTCGCGTCGTATCGGGCGCATGTCGATGACGCCATGCGCGCGTTCATTCCGCGCATGCCGGAGCCGGCCGCGGCCTTGGTGGAACTCGGCTTGCAGCATGAACAGCAGCATCAGGAATTGTTGGTGACGGACATGATGGACGCGTTCGCGCGCTCGCCGTTGGCACCCGCGGTGATCCCTGGCTGGCGGGAGCCCGTGGGCCATCCGGGTCCGACGCGATTCGCGCGGTTGGAGCGGGGGATTTACCGGATCGGGCACGATGGGATCGGGCATGATGGGATCGGGCACGGCGGGATCGGGCACGGCGGGCGGGAATTTTGTTTCGATAATGAAATTCCCGCGCATGACGCGTTGTTGACGGATGTCGCGATCGCCGACCGTCTTGTGCGAAATTCTGACTATCTGGACTTCATCGGCGATGGCGGGTATCGCGCGCCGCGGCACTGGATGTCGGATGGATGGGCCGTGGTTCAGGCTGAGGGATGGGCCTCTCCGTTGCACTGGCGGGAGCATGACGGGGCCTGGTGGCAGATGGGGCCGGGGGGCGTGGCGCCGCTGGATCTGGCCGCGCCCGTCCGTCACGTCAGCTGGTATGAGGCGGATGCTTTTGCCCGCTGGTCCCGCGCCCGGTTGCCGACGGAATTTGAGCTTGAGGCCGCCTCTGGGCGTCCTGATATCCACGAACTGACCGGCCATGTCTGGCAATGGACCGACAGCGCTTATCGTCCGTATCCCGGCTATCGCGCGCCCGCCGGTGCCGTTGGGGAATACAATGGCAAGTTCATGATCAACCAGATGGTCCTGCGCGGCGGATCTCTGGCCACGCCTTCAGGCCATGCGCGGCCGGCCTATCGCAACTTCTTCCATCCCGGCAAACGCTGGCAGTTCACCGGCCTGCGTCTGGCGCGCGACATCTGAGGGACAGGGCATGACCGATGAGCAGGATGCGGCCGCCAGGTTCTCCGAAGCTGGCGCCTCGGTTTCAGGCGAGACAGAGGCGGGCGATCAGGCGGTGACGCGGATGGCGCTGGCGGGGTTGCTGGCGTCCCCTAAGACGCTGCCGCCGTCGCTGTTCTATGACGAAGAGGGCTGCCGGCTGTTCTATGAAATCACCCGTCAGCCTGAATATTATCTGACCCGGACCGAGCTTCGGCTGCTGGAGACGGTGGCGCCCGAGGCCGCTGCGATGCTCGCGGCGGGCACGGCGCTGATTGAATACGGCGCCAGCGATGAGACCAAGGCGGATTTCCTGTT
>JAYVXQ010000053.1:0-8575 GCA_043785025.1 Acetobacteraceae bacterium | reverse complement strand
CGCGGGCTTCTTCGAGCACCGCCAGGGTGTCGCGATAGGCTTGCTGATATTCGGCGAGGTGCGCGATTTCGGCGGGATCGGAGGATCGCGCGGCGGGGGGCGCGGCGGGGGGCGAGATGGGGGGCGCAGGCGCGCGCGCGGCGGGTTGGGGTGTTGGTTGGGCTGTCCGGGTTGGCGCCGGGGGAGGTGACGCCTGAGGAGTTGGCGCGGGCGTTTGCGCGGCTTGGGGGGCGGTGGCTTGCTCGGCGGCGAGGGCGACCGCGTGGTCTTTGCGGACGCGGCGCAGTTCCCCGATCAGCGCCATGACCACGCGGCTCTGCGCGGCGGTCGCCATGCGCATGCGGATCGAACCGTTTTCGGTCAGAGCGCGGCTGTTGAGCTCGCGGAACGTGTCCATCGCGGCGAAATGATGCGCGGCGATCTGGCTGGCGATCATCGTCATCACCGGATTGGTCGGGACGAACGCCATGATGAGGTTGGAGGCGGCGTCGGCGCGGATGTTTTGCTCAGCCTGGGTGAAATGCGGGGCGATGGCGATGCTGTCGATGCTGACTTTGAGGACGGCGCCGTTGGATGCGAGGAATTGGGGGATCAAAGTGGGGCCTCTGGGGCTTGGGTTATAATGTTAGGAAATTTGTTAGTTTAGGTGCATGGGCGCGTCAAGGGATTCTGGAGCTTTGCCCCAGGCCCCACCAGGAGGCTTTGCCTCCTGGACCTCCACCAAGGGCGATAGCCCTTGGATCCCACGGGTTCCGTCAAGGGGTGTGAGGAGGCCATCCATGACGTATCAACGTCCGAACAGGCCTCCTCGCACCCCTTGACCGAATGGATAGATCCCAAAGGGCCTCGCCCTTTGGCGGAGATCCAAGAGGCAGAGCCTCTTGGCGGGTCCCTGGGCAGCGCCCTGGTTTCTTCCCCCCACCCGGTATCCGCCCCATCCCATATCAGGCACCCTCCCTGTCATGACCGCCCATCCCCCCTCCGTCGACACCCTCCTCCGCGACCCCCGCACCGAACCCCTCATCGCCCGTTTCGGCCGCGAAGCGACCCTCGCCACCATCCGCGCCACGCTGAACGACCACCGCGCCGCCGGCCCCTTCACCACCCCCATCCCCACCCTGATCGAAGACACAAAAACCCGCCTGGAAAAACGTTTCTCCCCCTCGCAACGTCCGGTCTTCAACCTCACCGGCACCGTCCTCCACACCAACCTCGGCCGCGCCCCCATGCCGCCCGAAGCCGCCAAGGCCGCCGCCGCCGCCATGCGCGGCGCCACCAACCTGGAATACGACCTCACCGAGGGCGGGCGCGGCGAGCGCGACGACCACATCGCGGGACTTCTGCGCGACCTGACCGGTGCTGAGGCCGCCACCGTCGTCAACAACAACGCCGCCGCCGTCCTCCTCGTCCTCAACTCCCTGGCGATGCGCAAAGAGGTCCCGGTCTCGCGCGGCGAGCTGATCGAAATCGGCGGCGCCTTCCGCGTTCCCGACATCATGGCCCGCTCCGGCGCGATCCTGCGGGAGGTCGGGACCACCAACCGCACCCATCCCCGCGACTACGTGAACGCGATCGGGCCGGACACCGCCGCTTTGATGCGCGTCCACCAGGCCAATTACGCCATCACCGGCTTCACCGCGGCCGTGCCCACCGCCGCCCTCGCCACCTTAGCCCATGAGGCGGGCCTCCCGCTGTTGGAAGATCTCGGCAGTGGCAGCCTGATCAACCTCGAACAATGGGGCCTGCCGCACGAGCCGACCCCGCGCGAGTCGATCGTCATGGGCGTCGATATCGTGACCTTCTCCGGCGACAAGCTTCTGGGCGGCCCGCAATGCGGGCTGATCGTGGGCCGCGCCGATCTGCTGAAAACCATCAACGCCAACCCGATGAAACGCGCGCTGCGCCTCGACAAAGGCCGCCTCGCCGCGCTGGAGGCGGTGCTACGCCTTTATCTCGACCCCGACCGCCTCGCGTCCCGCCTCCCCGCATTGCGCCTGCTGACCCGGACCGAGGCGGATATCGCCGCCACCGCCGCCCGCCTGCTGCCCGCCTTACGCGCGGCGTTTCCACAGCGGGAGATCGCGATCGAACCCTGCCGAAGCCAGATCGGCTCGGGTGCGATGCCCGTCGATCTCCTGCCATCAGCGGCGCTCACCTTCGGCGGCGGCGCGCTGGACGATCTCGCGGCGCGGTTCCGCGCTTTGCCAAAACCCGTGATCGGCCGGATCACCGGCAAAAAACTCTGGCTGGATTGCCGCTGTCTGGAACCGGACGACGAAGCCGCCTTCCTCGCCCAACTTCCCCCGCCGCCACAATAAGTGGATACTCCGCGATGGAGGAGAAGCGGTCCCGGTGGGCCGGCCGGACTTCAAACCCGGTTGGGGACGCCGAGCGTTCCTGGGTAGGTTCGACTCCTGCTCTCTTCCGCCATAAAAAAACCGCGCGATCCCCCAGGGAATCGCGCGGTTCGGACAGGCTCAGACGAAGCCTACGCCATCGCGATCTTCAGATTGTCATCAAGCTTCCCAAGGAACGCCTGCGTCGTCATCCACGGCGCGTCGGCGCCAATCAGCACCGACAAATCGCGGGTCATATGCCCGGATTCGACAGTCGCGATGCACACTTTCTCCAGCGTTTCGGCGAAAGCCGTGACATCCGGCGTGTTGTCGAACCGGCCGCGGTAAATCAGCCCGCGGGTCCAGGCGAAAATCGACGCGATTGGATTGGTCGACGTCGCCTTGCCCAATTGATGCTGCCGGTAATGCCGCGTGACGGTGCCATGCGCCGCCTCCGCCTCGACCTTCGTCCCGTCCGGGCTCAACAGCACCGAGGTCATCAATCCCAACGAGCCAAAGCCTTGCGCGACCGTATCGGACTGCACATCGCCGTCATAGTTCTTGCAAGCCCACACATACGCGCCATTCCATTTCAACGCGCAGGCCACCATGTCGTCGATCAGCCGGTGTTCATACGTCAGACCGCGCTTGCTGAACTCAGCCTTGAACTCGTTGTCATAAATGGTCTGGAAGATCTCCATGAAATACCCGTCATAGGATTTCAGGATCGTATTCTTGGTGGAGAAATACAGCGGCCAGTTGCGCAGCAGCGAATAGTTGAAGCTGGCACGGGCGAAACCCTCGATCGAAACGCGCGTGTTATGCATCGCCATCGTCACACCGCCGCCTTCGCCGAATTTATGCACCTCCAGCGACTGCGCCGCACCGCCGTCGGCCGGCTGGAAGCTGAGGGTCGCGGTTCCCGGACCCGCGATCTTCATTTCGACCGCGCGATAAATATCGCCATAGGCATGGCGCCCGATCACGATCGGCTGCGTCCAGTGCGGCACCAAACGCGGCACGTTCTGGCAAATGATCGGCTCGCGGAAGATCGTCCCGTCCAGAATGTTGCGCAACGTTCCGTTTGGGCTGCGATACATCCGCTTCAGGTTGAATTCCTTCACCCGCGCCTCATCCGGCGTGATCGTCGCGCATTTGACCCCGACGCCATACTTCGCAATGGCATGCGCCGCGTCGACCGTGACCTGATCGTCGGTTTGGTCGCGATATTCCATCCCGAGGTCGTAATACTTAAGGTCGATGTCCAAATACGGGAGAATCAACTTGTCCTTGATGAAGCCCCAAATGATCCGGGTCATCTCATCGCCGTCGAGCTCCACGACCGGCGTTTTTACCTTAATTTTAGCCATTCCGACCTCATTCCCTTCTGGGGGCCACCATGGGACGCTCCCACGGCGCTGCCCACGGCACTCATTGCGCGCGATCCCGGCCACCCATCCGAAGGGGGACCCGGTCAATCGGCGTGTCATCGCATTCGCCCGCCGCCAGGGCAAGAGCGGCATGCCGCCCCGGCATTTGCGCGCCCGCGCTCACGATATATGGATAGACGCGGGGAATAGCACGGGCACCGCATACTGGAGTCGGCGCCCAAAAAAAACCATTGTAAGAGTCGTGAAAGCCACCACCCGGAAACCGATGGGAAAGCAATGCCGGTTATGAAGTGGTTTTGTATGAAGGTGGTCCGTAAGATTTCAACCTTCGACGATCAGGACTGACACCCTTGTTGATGGAAGACGCCCCCTCGTGACGATGTCCGGCCTCATGCGCTCCCTCCGCCTGCTGGCGGCGGTCTGTGCGATCCTCGCCATCGCCGCCGCCGGTATCGGCGCGGCGTGGTATATCGCCGACCGCACCACCACAATCCAGCGCCTGGAAGCGGAGGCACGGACGGACGCCGCCGTCACCGGCCTCGCGGCGTCGTTCTCGGACCAGTTGAACCGGCAAATCCTCGCACTCGATCAAAGCCTGGATCTGATGGTGAGGGAATGGGAAGCCGATCCGCGCCGGTTCGATCTGGAAGCCTGGCGCGTGCGGTCAAAGGTCCTGAATGGCATCTCACGCGACATGTTCCTGGCTGACGAGAACGGCGTGATCCGCCAATCCTCGGTCGCCGATTTCGTGGGACAGAGCGCCGCCGACCTCGATGTTTTCCGCGACGCGGCCGAGCACGCCAACGACAAGCCGTCGCTGTTCCTGGGACCGCCCGCCGTGAACCCGATCATGCGCCAGTGGCATTTGGACGCCGCGCGGACGTTGCATTATCCGGACGGATCCTTCGCCGGGATCATCGTCGCCGATTATCGCGTGGCGGCGATTACCGATGTCTTCAAGGCTGGCGCGCCGGCTGGCAATTCCTTCGCCGCATTGGTTGGGCTGACCGACGGCAAATTGCGCGCCGCGTTCGGACCCCAGGTGACGGCGCAGGATTCCAGCATCGCCGACACGCCGATGTTCGCCGCCGTCGACGCCGCGGCCGCGGGCGTTTGGACCGGCCCATCGGTCTCCGACGCGGTCCTGAGGCTGCACGCGTTCCGCCGCCTGCCGGGCCGCGACCTGACCGTCATCGTCGGCCTGGACCAGCAGGAAGCGCTGCGGCCCGCGACGCTGTGGAAAACGCTGGCGCGCCTGTTCGCCGCCATCATCAGCGGCCTGATCGTCATCGTCGCCATCCTGTTCCTGAGCGAACTGCGCGCTTTGCGCCTGCGGGCGGTGAAGGCGCGTGAAACGGCGGCCGGCCTCGCCGCCGCCAACGCTTTGGCCGAGGTTTCGCGCGCCCAGGCCGACGCCACCGCGCGACGATTGCGCGCGACGTTTGCCGCGGTGACCGAGGGGATCGCGGTATTCGACGCGCATCTGGATCTGGTGGAATGGAACGGGCTGTTTCCCGACCACGCGGGCGTCAACGCCAGCCTGATCCGCATCGGCCTGCCGATGGAAGACCTGTTGCAGGCGCAAGCCGAATCCGGATGTTTCGGCTACGTCTCGAACGTGTCGGCCGAGGTCGAACGCCGCGTCTCCTTGTTCCGGGCCGGTAATTTCGGCGACAGCCAAAGCTATACGGCGGATGGCCGCGCGATCGAATTGCGCTGCCTGCCGTTGCCCGAGGGCGGCTTCGTGGCACTGTACGCCGACGTCACCAACGCCCGTCAGGCCCGTCAGGCATTACGCGATGCCCGCGGCGCGCTGGAACATGAGCGTCATGCCAGGGTCCGCTTCCTCGGCGCGCTGACGCATGAGGTGCGGGAACGCATCACCGTCCTCATGCGCTCCATCGGCTGGCTCCGCACATTGGGCCTGGAGCCCACGCAGACCGACGCGCTGGACCGCGTGCATCGCACCGGGGAAACCCTGGCCTCCCTCGTCGCCGACATGGATGAAGTGCCGCTGATGGAGGCGGGCAAAATGACCCTGCGGCCGGCGCTGCTGCCGGTCGGTCCGCTGCTGCGCGACATCGTCGAAACGATCCAGCCGGCCGCGCGGGATCGCGGGCTGACGATCTATCTCATTGTCTACGAAACCGCGCCCCAGGAGCTGATCGCCGATCCCCATCGCGTGCGTCAGATCATTTCGTTGCTGTTGACCGAGGCGTTGCGCTTCGCCACCCCCGGCGCGATGTGGCTGATGGTGGATTCCGGTCCCGAATCCGCTGGCCCTCAAACCGAGGGCGAAACAACCGCCGCCGACCTCGCGATGCGCGTCACGATCCGCGGCTTCGGCACCCCGATCCCCGAGGCGCGGCGCGCCAACATGTTCCGCTCGTTCGACTCTGTCAGCGCGCCGCCGGGATACGGCCCGAGCGATCTTACGTTCGCGCGGACAACGATCCCGTCGGGTCCGCTGGCGCCCAACACGCCGCATCCCGCGACGCCAGAAGACGCCGCCGGCACGGGCCTTGGCCCCGCGATCGCCAAATATTTGTCGAGCCTGATGGGTGGCGAGCTGCGGTGCGAAACATGGGCCACCGCCGACGGCCGCACCGGTAACGACGTGCTGCTGCTGCTGCCCAGGGTGTTGTTGCCCGGTCAGAACGGACGCGCGCCCGGCACCGCGCCCGCCGAGGGCCGCCCCCTGCCCAGAACCCGTGTTCTTTTGGTCGGCGCCCACAGCGGCATCCGCATGGCGGCCGTGACGATGCTGGAACGGGACGGCCACATGGTCGACGCGCCGCGCTCGGGCGCCGAGGCAATTCGGGCGCTGGACACCACGCCTTATGACATCGTCTTCATCGACACCGTGCTGCCCGACCTGACGCTGGAGATGGTGGCCGACAGCATCCGCGCCTTGCCCGGTCCGCCCCGTACCGTTCCCGTGATCGCGGTGGCGGTGACGCATGAGCCGTACGAGGCCGCCGCCTGGCGAGACGCCGGGATCGATGAAATCATGACCGCGCCACCGGGCCTGCGCGACCTGACCGACGCCATCGCCCGCCACGTTTGGCTGACCGGCACCGCCGGCCGCGGTGGCAACGCGGGCGCGGGTTGGGAGGACGAAGCCGAAGAAGGGATCCCGATCCTGTCCTCGGCGAGAATTCTGGAGCTGCGCGCGAATATCCAAACGGATCAACTGAACGACATGGCGGAGGAGTGCATCGCCGATCTGACCCACCGCCTGCCGGCGTTGCGGCGATCCTTGGCCGCGGGCTCCCCTGGCGCGATCACCGCGCACGCCCATGCGATGGTGGGGATGGCCAGCGGATACGGGATGACCGCGCTCGAAGCCCGCCTGCGCGCCATTCTGACGGCGGCGCGGGACCAGCGGCTCGATACCATCGACGGGGCGGCTGACACGGTCGAACACGATCTGACCCGCGCCTCGGTCACGCTACGCCGGGCCCTTGGTATTCTGACGCCGGTCGAGGCGGGCGAGGGCGACTGAACCGTGATCGGGTGAGGGAAAAATCGGGGTTTCACCCCGGACCCACCAAGAGGCTCCGCCTCCTGGACCTCCGCCAAGGGCGATAGCCCTTGGATCCCACGGGGTTCGGTGAGGATGTGTGAGGAGGCCATCCATGGCGTATCAACGTCCGTGTAGGCCTCCTCACACATCCTCACCGAATGGATAGATCCCAAAGGGCCTCGCCCTTTGGCGGGAGGTCCAGGAGGGCGGCGCCCTCCTGGCGGGGTCCCAGGTGGAACCGCGAATCTTCCTTCCCCGAACGGCCTCACCCGTCCCGTGCCGGCTCACGCACGCGAAACCACGCCACATAAAGCGCCGGCAACACCACCAAAGTCAGAACCGTCCCCACTATGATGCCCCCCATCATCGCGTACGCCATGGGGCCCCAAAAAACCTCCCGCGCGATCGGGATCAGCGCCAGACTCGCCGCCGCCGCCGTCAAAATAATCGGCCGCATGCGATGCTGAGTCGCCTCCACCACCGCATCCCACGCGGGCCGGCCCTGGCCGATCAATTCCTCGATCTGAACCACCAAAATGACCGAGTTCCGGATCAAAATACCAATTAACGCCAGCACCCCCAAAATCGCCACAAAACCCAACGGCGCTCTACTGGGCAGTAACGCCGCGACAACACCGATCAGACCAAGCGGAGCCACCGCCACCACCAAGAATAAACGGGAAAAACTCTGCATCTGCACCATCAAAATCGTCGCCATGACGAACAACATCATCGGCACGACAGCAACGATCGGGCCCTGACCCTTGGCGCTTTCCTCAACCGCGCCCCCGGTTTCCACCTTATACCCCGGCGGCAATTTGGCGGCGAAATCATCGACCCCGCGCCGCAAACCAGCGACCACCGTGGCGGGCTGCACGCCATCGACAATACCCGATCGGATCGTAATGGTCGGCGATCGCGCGCGACGCCAAACGATCGGCTGTTCCATCTCAAACCGGAACGCCGCCACCGCCGCCAGAGGCACCGATTGCCCATTCTTCCCCGGTAATTGCAAATTCTGGAACGTACTGATCAGCCCGCGTTCATCCCCTCCGGCGCGCGAGACCACGTCCGCCAAATAAATGCCATCCCGCACCTGAGTGACCGACGCCCCACCGGAATGAAACTCGCGATGGTCACCAATGTGCCGGTCAGCATCGGAAACGCGGTATGGGCGTAGACGGCGGTCGCGGCGTTCGACAGCGTATCCCCTCTTCCAACCGCGCCACCATCATTTCGACGGCGATCATCGCGTCGTCGACCAGCAAGCCCCGAGCGATGATCAGCGCACCCAGAGAAATCCTTTGCAGCGATATCCCCCA
>JAYVXQ010000052.1:0-8602 GCA_043785025.1 Acetobacteraceae bacterium | reverse complement strand
ACCTGGGTTTCGGAGAAATCCGGGTATACGCGCCCAGGGTTGGTGTGGCGGCGGGCGCGAAACCAAAACGATACCCGGATTTCTGAGTGATCCGGGTAGAGTATAAAATATCCCCTGTCGTGAGAAAGATCTTACTGGCGTAATCAAGACTGCGGCCCGACGAAATCACCTCGCGCGGATCGTCACGCCGGTAGGCCACGAAATCCGCGACCTGTTCCCCTTCCGGATCGATAATTTTCAACCGCTGTCCCCGCTCCATCGTGAACGCGACCCCCGAGCGCGGCGCGATCGTCCGGATCACGCGGAGGCTCCACGTTGAAACGGACACCGCCAGTCCGGCCCGACGGCGCGACCACTGTACTGCCGAGCCTCCGATCGCTCGCCATGCGCGTCCACCATCGGATTGACCGATCCGCTCAGCGCGAGATCGCGCGCCATGATCACCGTCCGCAACCGCTCGAACCGCCCGTCACGCCGCAACCGGTCGAACGCACTCCGCGGATTAAACACCAGCACCGGACAGGAAAATCGCCACGCCATCCGGCTGGAATGGGGATGCAGACCGATCACGTAAAACGCGATGCCGCCGACACTCATACTGAAACGCGGGGACGCGGGATCGGCGCTGGCCGCGGGATCCCAGGCGAACGACTCCCGGTCGATGGCGTGAACACGCGACAGCCGGGTCCACAACGCGTCCTCGAACGCGATCTCGGATAACGGCCGGGACGCGGGAAATCCCACCACGAAACTCACCGCGTGATGAAGCAGTCCGCGCGCGATGGCCGCGTCATCGTCCGGGCTTTCGATATCCGAACCCGTCAGAAAGCGCATTCCGCCGCGATGCATCGCCGATTTGGCGCCGACACACGGGAACGCGGCCGTATCGATAAATTTCCGGAACGACATCTCGAACCGCGTCAGCCCAGATCGGTTCATCCGTCCCGCCATTGCCAAAAGATTACATCGGACAATGGCCGCGCGATAAATTGGTTCCCCCGGGAAATAGTTCCCCCGGGAATTGGTTCCCCCGGGCGTCAGATGCCCCCAGGCACTCAGATCCCTAACGTATCCAACCGGATCACCCGTACCTCCGCCCCCGCTGGCAACGCCGGCGCATGCGGTGCCCGCAACACCAGCGCATCCGCCAAAGCCAGCCGCCGCAGCATCGCCGAGTCCTGCACCGGGAACGGCGTCACCACCACCCGGCCCATGTCATCCGTCGCCACGCTCGCCCGCAAATGATCCGCGCGCCGGTCGTTCTCCTTCACCGCCACCGCCAAAGTGGCCAAGGACGTTGGCGGCGGCCCCCCCGGCAATCCCCCCATCACCGCCAGCGCGGGCAGCAGAAACAACGCCGAGCACACCATCGCCGAAACCGGATTCCCCGGCAGTCCCAACACCGGGATCGCCCCCATCCGCCCGAACAACAGAGGCTTGCCCGGCCGCATCGCGATTTGCCAGAAATCGACCTCCAGCCCACGCGTTTGCAGCCCGGAGATCACCAGATCGTGATCCCCCACCGAGGCCCCGCCCGTCGTCACCAGCAAATCGAACCCCACCACCTGATCCGCCGCCGCCGCCACCGCCGCCGTCGTGTCTTTCGCCACCGGCAGGATCGTCGGCTCCCCGCCCATCGCCCGCACCAACGCCGCCAGCGCATGCGAGTTCGAGCTGACGATCCCCCCCGCCGGGATCGGCTCGCCCGGCATCGCGATCTCGTCCCCCGTCGCCAGGATCGCCACCCGAGGGGCCCGATGCACCGCGAGCCACGGATGGTTCGCCGCCGCCGCCAACCCGACATCCCGCGCCGTCAACCGCCGTCCCGCCGGCAGCACAATATCGCCCGCGGCGAAATCCTGGCCCGCGCGCCGGATATGCCGTCCCGCCGTCACCGCCTCATTCACCGTGACGAAATCCCCGTCGCGTGACGCATCCTCCTGCGGCAGGATCGCATCCGCCCCGGCGGGGACGACCGAGCCGGTGAACAGCCGCACGATGTCCCCCGCCGCCACCGCCCCCGCGAAAGGATGACCCGCGGGTGCGGCGCCAATCAGCCGCAACCGCGCGCCCAATCCGCCATCGCCGGCGCGCAGCGCATACCCATCCATCGCCGACACGTCCGCGGGCGGCTGCGTCAACCGCGCCACCACCGCCTCCGCCGTCACCCGATTCCAGGCCGAGGCCAGCGCGACGATCTCCGCCGGCATCGGCCGCAACCCCTCGAGGATCCGCGCGCGCGCCTCATCGACTGAGATCATCGCCAACCGCCCTCCTAATCCTGAGTGAACGACCCGGACTTGCCGCCATCCTTATGGACGACCCGCAACCCCTCGATCCGCATCCCGCGATCGACCGCCTTGCACATGTCGTAGACGGTCAGCGCGGCGACACTGGCCGCCGTCAGCGCCTCCATCTCCACCCCCGTCCGACCAGTTGTGCGCACGGTGGCCGAGATCGCGATCCCGCCGTCCTCCGCGATCAGATCGACGACGACCGCGGCGATCGGCAGCGGATGACACAGCGGGATCAGCTCGGCCGTCCGCTTCGCCGCCATGATCCCCGCGAGCCGCGCGACCCCCAGCACATCGCCCTTCTTCGCCGTCCCCGCCACGATCATCGCCAGTGTGGCCGCGTTCATTTCCACGCGCGCGCGCGCCGTCGCCACCCGCGCCGTCACCGGTTTGGCGGAGACATCGACCATCACGGCGTTCCCCGCCGCGTCGAAATGGGTGAACCCGCCGGTCATGGCCCAACCTCGCCGTCGCCCAATGTCATGATCCCGCCTTGCTGTCGCCCAATAAAGCCCGTGTGGCCGCCGTCACATCGTCCTGCCGCATCAGGCTCTCACCCACCAGGTAACAATTCGGCCCGACGGCGGCCAACCGCCGCAGATCGGCGGTGTCGCGGATCCCGCTCTCGGCCACCAGAAACCGGTCGGGCGGTACCAGAGGCGCCAATTGCTCCGTCGTCGCCAGGTCGGTTTTCAACGTGCGTAAGTTTCGATTATTGATGCCGATCAACGAGGTCTCCAACCCCAAAGCCCGATCCAGCTCGCGGCGGTCATGCACCTCCACCAGGACGTCCATATCAAGGCCACGGGCCAGCGCCTCCAGCTCGCGCGCCTCGGTATCGGTCAGGCACGCCATGATCAGCAGAATGCAATCCGCCCCCATCGCCCGGCTTTCCAGAATTTGCCAGGGATCCAGGATGAAATCCTTGCGCAGCACCGGCAAATCGACCGCCGCCCGCGCCGCCGTGAAATGCGCCTTCGTCCCCTGGAAAAACATCTCATCCGTCAGCACCGACAGGCACGCCGCCCCGCCGGCTTTATAGGCGCGCGCCAGTGCCGGGGGATCGAATTCTGGCCGGATCAGCCCGCCCGAGGGCGACGCTTTCTTGATCTCGGCGATCAGTCCATAACGCCCATGCACCGTCGCGTCCTTCAACGCCGCGCCGAACCCGCGCGGACGATCGGCGCTGGCCGCGATCGCCTGACGCAGCGCCTCGGCCGAGGTCTTCGCCTTGCGCACCGCCGTCTCCATCCGCGTGTTCGCGCAGATGCCAACCAGGACATCGGGCAAAGCTTGCATATCGCCGGGCATGAAGCCTCCCTTCACGAATGATCAGGCAGCGGAGGACACGCGCCGCATCGTCTCCAACACGGCCAGCGCTTCCCCCTGATCGATGGCGCGCGCCGCCTCCGCCACGCCCTCGCGCAACCCGCCGGCACGCGAGCCACCGGCACGCGAGCCACCGGCGCGCGACCCGCTTGCGTGCAAGCCGCCAACACGTCCGGCCACGATCAACGCCGCCGCGGCGTTCAGCAGCACGGTGTCACGATAGGCACCGGTTTCACCCTGCAACAGACCCAGAAGCGCTTTCGCGTTGACCGCCGCGTCACCGCCCTTGATCGCGGCCACCGGCGCCCGCGCCAGACCCGCGTCCTCGGGAGTCACGACCAGGTCGTGGATCGCGCCGTCCCGGAGTTCGCTCACCTGATTGTCACCGGCGACGGTCAACTCATCGAGGCCCATGCCATGCACGATCCACGCGGCCTCGTGACCCAGTTCGGCCAGGGTTTCCGCCATCGGCCGCGTCCAGGCGGGCGAGAACACGCCCGTCAACTGCCGCCGCACGCGCGCGGGGTTCGACAGCGGCCCCAGAATATTGAAGATCGTGCGCGTCCCCAGTTCCACCCGCGGTCCCGCCGCGTGCCGCATCGAGGGATGATGCCTGGGCGCGAACAGAAACACCGCCCCCGCCTCGCGCAAGATCGTCTCCAGCCGCTCCATCGGCGCATCCACGTTGACGCCTAAAGCGGTCAACACATCGGCGGCACCCGCGCGTGAGGACAAAGCCCGGTTGCCATGCTTGGCCACCTTCACGCCGCACCCCGCCACCACGAACGTCACCGCCGAGGACACGTTCAACGTCCCCGCCCCGTCGCCGCCGGTGCCGCACACATCGATCGCGCCCGCGGGTGCCGCGATCGCCGTCATCCGCTTGCGCATCGCGCGCGTGGCACCGGTGATCTCGGCCACCGTCTCGCCGCGCAGCCGCATCGCCATCAGCAGCGCGCCGATCTGCGCGGGCGTGGCATCGCCGCCCATGATGAGGGTGAACGCCGCCTCCGCCTCGTCCGCCGACAGGGTTTCACCCTGCGCGAGGCGGCCCAAAACGGGTTTCAGGTCCACCGGTGCCCGATCTGGCGGTTTCAGGTCCGGCGGTTTCAGGTCCGGCGGCTTCAGATCCAGGGGCTTCACATCAGGCGCCATCCGGCTATGCCGCGCGCATCGGCTGGTTCGAACCACGCGCGATATCCAGGAAATTCGCGAGGATCCGGTGCCCGTGCTCGCTGGCGATGCTCTCGGGGTGGAATTGCACGCCATGGATCGGAAAATCGCGATGATGCATCGCCATGATGATCCCGTCCTCGGTCCAGGCGGTCGGGATCAGCGTCTCGGGCAGCGTGGCGCGATCCACGATCAGACTGTGATACCGCGTGGCGTTGAACGGGCTTGGCACCCCCGCCAGGATCCCGCAGGCGTCATGCGTGATCGCGCTCAGTTTCCCGTGCATCGGCATCGGCGCCCGCACGACGTCGCCACCGAACGCCTGCCCGATCGATTGATGCCCCAGACACACGCCCAGAAGCGGGATTTTTCCGGCGGCGGCGGCGATCAGATCGAGGCAAATGCCCGCCTCATTCGGCGTCCGCGGACCCGGCGACAGAACGATCGCCTCCGGCTGGCGCGCCATCGCCTCGGCGACCGTCAACTTGTCGTTGCGCACCACCTCGCACAACCCCCCGGCGTCGCCGAGGAAATGCACCAGGTTGAAGGTGAAACTGTCGTAGTTGTCGATCAGCAGGATCATGGCCGCATCCATGCTACGGCGTTAATCCCTGGTCAACGGTGGGATCCATCCGGGCTGTTGGGAAGGCGGGAAATCCCGGAGTGGAACCTCGGTCAGCACGTCTCCACCCAGACGCCCAACCCGGTTCCCGTTGTCCGGTTGAGCCAGCGCGTTGGGCGATCGCGGCATCGACGCCCACGATACGCGATGAACGCCATGCGCCGGGTTCATAAGCGGGAAATCGCCAGCTTTTAGCCGTTGACGCGGTGGAAATTCCGTCAATTTTATTTAACGAGGCGGTTGGCGGACCATTCACGAGACTCTCGCGGCGACAGACTCTCGCGGCGACCGGGCGGGCTCGTTACGTCCGCGCGTCAACTTGCGATCAGACAGGCCGCATTTCTCAACGACACACCCTAGGCGAATACCCCTGTATGCGTCGAGACCTTTCAAAGGCCAGGAACGGGCCGGCCCGTTGCCAAACCGGCCCGCGTCCCCGTTACTTTTCGATCGTGATCTTGACCTTGCGATCAAGAAGGACCATTGTCAGTAACAGGAGGAGAAGATGCGTTAACATCTTTTTCTCCGTCTGGTTGACCGGCGGGCCTATTCCCGCCGGTCTTTCCATTTTGGGGGCACGATATGAAGAAGCCGTTAAGCGGCCTTCGTCCCCAACTCACCCGCGATATCCTGAATACATTGCCACGCCACCCGCCCCGACCGCGAGCCGCGCGTCATCGACCATTCAACCGCCTTGGCGCGTAACGCCTCCACCGAAATCGGCAACGCCATCGCGCCCGCGTATCCCTCCACCATCGCGAAATACGTATCCTGATCGCAATTGTGAAATCCCAGCCAGATCCCGAAACGATCTGACAAAGAAACCTTCTCCTCGATCGCCTCATTCGGGTTGATCGCCGTCGAACGCTCGTTCTCAATCATATCGCGCGACATCAAATGCCGGCGGTTCGACGTCGCGTAGAACAACACATTATCCGGCCGCCCCTCGATCCCGCCGTCCAGCACGGATTTGAGCGCCTTATAATCGCTGTCCTCTTTCTCGAACGACAAATCGTCGCACAGGATCAGGCAGCGGCGCGTCTGGCCCCGCAGCAGGTTCAGCAGGTCGGGCAGCGTGCGGATATCCTCGCGGTGGATTTCAATCAGCACCAGGCTCAGCAGATCGCGCGTGTTCACCGTCGCGTGCACCGCCTTGATCAACGACGATTTGCCCATCCCCCGCGCGCCCCACAGCATCGCGTTGTTGGCCGGCAGGCCACGCGCGAACCGGATTGTGTTTTCCAACAACAGGTCCTTCTGCTGCGCCACCCCCTTCAACAACTCCAGGTCGACGCGCGAGACGTTAGACACCGGCGACAGCCGCGCGGGCACCGGATGCCAGACGAAGGCGTCGGCGCCATATAGGTCGACGGCCGCGGCCGGCGGCGGCGCCAGACGCTCCAGCGCCTCGGTCAGACGGGACAGTAACGCGAACACGGCTTCATCCATGGTGTCATCCAGCGGCTTGACGAAAGGGGCGCGGAAAGTATGGTCCCGGGCCGATCACCGCAAGGACCCAGGTTTATGTTGACCTCGACCGCTCACGCCCAAGGCTTCCAGGATATGTTCAGCGGGGCGGGCGGGATTGCTCAGTTCCTGCCGCTGGTGATGATCTTCATCGTGTTTTACTTCCTCTTGATCCGCCCGCAGCAGCAAAAACAGAAAGAAACCCAGGCGATGATCTCCGCCGTCAAGCGCGGCGACCGCGTCGTCACCGGCGGCGGCATCCTCGGCACCGTGCAACGTGTGCCGATGGTGCAGGACAAGAACGGCAAGCAGGTCCCCTCGCAGGAAATCGAGGTCGAAATCGCCAAGGACATCAAAGTCACCGTGCTGCGTGATACCATCACCGCGGTGATCCGCCCGGTCGCGGCGAACGATTCCAAACCGGTGAAGGACAAAGCGGGCTGAGCCAACGATGAGCGCCCAACGATGAGCGCTCAACGATGAGCGCTCAACGATGAGGACGGTTTCCCGATCAGAGACACGCGAACAGCCGCGGCCCGGAATCGTCCGGGCTTCCCTGTCCGTGACCAGCCTCTTCGCAGTCCTCATCGCCGCCAACCTCCTCGCCTGGATCTGGGCTTGGGTCGCCTTCGCGGATCAACCGGCGATGTTGGGCACCGCCCTGCTGGCCTGGATGCTCGGGTTACGCCACGCGGTCGACGTCGATCACATCGCCGCGATCGACAACGCGGTGCGCAAATTGATCCGCTCAGGCGCCCCCCCAGGCACCGTCGGCCTCTGGTTTTCGCTCGGCCATTCGTCGATCGTGGTGCTGGGGTGCGGCGTGATCGCGCTCACGACCGCCGCGATGCGCGACCAGTTCACGGCGTTGCGCGATGTCTCCGGCGTACTGGGCTCGTCGATCTCCGCCGCGTTCCTGCTGGCGATCGCCGCCGTCAACATGGTCATTTTGCGTGATATCTGGCGAAACTTCAGCCGCGTGGCCCAAGGCGGAGAGATGGAGGACGTGGGGGGCCCGCTGGAGGGCGGCGGCATCCTGTCCCGCCTCTGCCGCCCCTTGTTCCGCGCCGTCACCCGAAGCCACCACATGTACTGGATCGGCTTCCTGTTCGGACTGGGCTTCGAGACGACGACCGAGGTCGCGTTATTGGCCATCGCCGCCACCCACGGTGCTCAGGACATGCCGGGATGGCGGGTGATGGTGTTCCCCGCGCTGTTCACCGCCGGCATGGTATTGGTCGACACCGCCGACAGCGTGTTGATGACCGGCGCCTACGATTGGGCCCAGGTGCGGCCGTTACGGAAACTGTGGTACAACCTCACGATCACCGCGATAGCGGTGCTGGTCGCGCTGCTGGTCGGCGGGATCGAAGTACTGGGCCTGGTCGCCGGCCGGTTCGCGTTGGAGGGTCCGGTGTGGACCGCCCTCGCCGCCCTGAACGCCGACATGACCCATTTCGGCATCGTCGTGATCGCCACCTTCGCCCTGGCATGGGCTGTCTCCGCTCTGGTCTATCGCTGGAAATTCCATGACCGGGCGCCGTGACCGCGAAACCACCCCGCCATTGGCCCGCGCCCCCGACCCTCATCGCGAAAGCCGCGCGCAAGGCGAACGTGGTAGGAAGCGCCTTTCCACGATGGGTCGGTTTGCATGACCAGTATTGATCTCGCGCTCGGGTTCATGGCCGGCATCCTGTCCTGTCTGACACCCGAAGCG